>DASSPC010000401.1:0-5162 GCA_035699865.1 Oryzihumus sp.
ACGCGCATCGCCACCCAGGTCTTCGGCGGCAACGGCTTCATGGAGGAGTTCCCGGTCGCCCGCTTCTACCGCGACGCCAAGATCCTGGAGATCGGCGAGGGCACCAGCGAGGTCCAGCGCATGGTCATCGCCCGCGGCCTCGGCCTGCCCAACGCCTGACCCGTTGTCGTTGAAGGAAGATGTCGGTATGACGAGCACGAGCTCCCAGCCCAAGCGCCCCTTCGCCGGTCCCACGGACGGGGGAGACCCGCGGGTGGCGAACGTGCGCTCGCGCCTGTCCGCGGCCTACGACGCCTCGGCGCTCCCGCCGGAGAAGGCCGCGGCCAAGCTGGCCTCGCAGAACAAGCTCTACGTCCGCGAGCGCATCGCGCTGCTGTTCGACGAGGGCTCCTTCGTCGAGGACGGGCGCTACGCCAACGCGATGGCCCCGGGCCTGCCCGCCGACGGCGTGGTCACCGGCCGGGGCACCGTCGACGGCCGGCCGGCGATCGTCGTGGCCAACGACCCGACGGTCAAGGCCGGCTCGTGGGGCGCGCGCACCGTGGAGAAGATCGTGCGGGCCACCGAGATGGCGCTGCGCGAGGAGCTGCCGATCTTCTGGTTCGTCGACTCCGCCGGCGCGCGGATCACCGACCAGGTCGAGCTGTTCCCCGGCCGCCGCGGCGCCGGGCGCATCTTCCACAACCAGGTCGCGCTGTCGGGCAAGGTGCCGCAGATCTGCTGCCTGTTCGGGCCCTCGGCCGCCGGTGGCGCCTACATCCCGGCGTTCACCGACATCGTGATCATGGTCGACGGCAACGCCTCGATGTACCTCGGCAGCCCGCGCATGGCCGAGATGGTCGTCGGCGAGAAGGTCTCCCTGGAGGAGATGGGCGGGGCGCGGATGCACTGCACCGTCTCCGGCTGCGGTGACCTCCTGGCCTCCGACGACACCGACGCCATCGAGCTGGCCAAGCTGTACTTCTCCTACCTGCCCTCCTCCTGGCGCAGCGAGGCCCCGTCCTACGTGCCGGAGGAGCCGTCGCGGCCGCTGACCCGCAGCACGGTGCCCGAGAAGGAGAGCCAGCCCTTCGACATCCACGAGGTCATCGACGGCCTGGTCGACGAGGACTCCTTCTTCGAGGTCAAGCCGCTCTTCGCCGCCGAGCTGGTCACGGGCTTCGGGCGGATGGCCGGTGAGACCGTCGGGATCGTCGCCAACAACTCCGCGGTCAAGGGCGGCGTGCTGTTCTCCGACAGCGCCGACAAGGCCGCGCGCTTCATCTGGCTGTGCGACGCCTTCAACGTCCCCCTGGTCTACCTCGCCGACGTGCCCGGCTTCATGATCGGCTCCGAGGTCGAGCGCGGCGGCATCATCCGCCACGGCGCCAAGATGATCACCGCGGTCTCCGAGGCCACCGTGCCGCAGTTCTCGGTCATCGTCCGCAAGGCCTACGGCGCCGGGCTCTACGCGATGGCCGGGCCCGGGTTCGGCCCCGACGCCACGCTGGCCCTGCCGACCGCCCGCATCGCCGTCATGGGCCCGGAGGCGGCGGTCAACGCCGTCTACGCCAACAAGATCAACGAGATCGAGGACCTCGCCGAGCGCGAGCAGTTCGTGCAGGACAAGCGCCGGGAGTACGAAGAGGACGTCGACCTCGAGCGCCTGGCCGCCGACCTCGTCCTCGACGGCATCATCGAGGCCGACGCGCTGCGCCAGGAGCTGCTGCACCGGCTGCGCTACGCCGCCCGCCGCGACCGCGCCTTCAGCCAGCGTCGGCGCGGGGTCCCGCCGGTCTGACCGACCCGCGCACGGCCTTCGCCTCCGCCCCGCTGCCCTCGCCGAGCTGGACGTTGGTGCCCCTTCCGCGCTCGTGAAGGGGCACCAACGTCCAGCTCGGCGGCGCTGGTCTGCGGAATTTGACCGGAGCGGGAGGTTAGGTAAGGCTAACCTTCGTGAATCCCCGCGTGTGCGCTGCCGTCGTCCTGCCTGCCCTCGCCGTGGCCGCCTGCGCCACCGGCTCCGCCCGGCCCTCCGCCGACGAGACCGGGTCGGCCAGGCCGGCCGTCGTGGTCACCTCCTCGGCCCGCGCCTGCACCGCTGACGTCGACAGCGTGCCCGCCGGCGCCCGGGTGGTCCGCATCCACAACAGCGGCGACACGGTCACCGAGCTCTACATCCTGCGCGCGGACGGCACCAAGGTCGCCGAGCGGGAGAGCATCGAGCCCGGCGCCTCCGAGGACATGACCGTCGAGCTGACCGAGGGCGCCCACACCCTGCAGTGCCTGCCCGGCAAGAACGGCACCAGGGTCGCCGGTGTCCTGACCGTCACCGCCGCGCAGGCGGGTGGCACGGTCCGGGACGGGCGGCTGGCAGCCGCCGTGCCGGCATACCGCGCGTATGTCGCGCAGCAGGCGGGTGCCTCCCTCACCCGGGCCCGTGGGCTCAAGGCGGCCATCGCCGCCGGCGACGTCGCGAAGGCGAAGGAGCTCTACTCGGCCAGCCGCGTGGGCTGGGAGTCGATGGAGCCGGTGGCCGAGGCGTTCGGCGACGTCGACCCCAAGGTCGACCTGCGCGAGGCCGACCTCGAGGCCGGGCAGAAGTGGACCGGCTGGCACGTCATCGAGAAGCAGCTGTGGACCCGGGGCACGACCGCCGGGCTGACGCCTGTCGCGGCCCAGCTCGTGACCGACCTCCGTGACCTGGTCGCGCGGATCCCGCAGGCCCAGATCACCCCGACCTCGATGGCCAACGGCGCCAAGGAGCTGCTCGACGAGGTCGCCACCGGCAAGGTCACCGGCGAGGAGGAGGCGTTCAGCCACACCGACCTGGTCGACTTCGCCGCCAACGTGGCCGGGGCCAGGCAGGCGTGGACGCTGCTCAAGCCGGTCGTCGTGCAGCGCCAACCCGAGCTGGCCACCTCCCTCGACCAGGGGTTCGCCGCCGTCGAGGCGCTGCTGGCGAGGTACCGCAAGGGTGCCGGCTACGTCTCCTACGACACGGTCGCCCAGGCCCAGCGCTCGGAGCTCTCGCGGGCCGTCGACGGCCTCGCCGAGCCGCTGTCCCGGCTCGCCGCGGCCGTCGCGTGAGCCGGTTCAGCCGCCGCCAGGCCCTGGGCATGGGCGCGGCCACGGCCGCCGGGGCCGCGGGCATCGTGCTGGCCGAGTCCAGCGGTGCCACGGTGTTCCGCGCCGGGCACGGTGAGCCGGCCGCCGCCGAGGGCACCGCCGTCGCGTTCCACGGCGAGCACCAGGCCGGGATCGCCTCGGCGGTGCAGGACCGGCTGCACATGGCCGCCTTCGACGTCACCACCGACAGCCGCGACGAGGTCGTCGCGCTGCTCAAGGCGTGGACTGCCGCCGCGGCCAGGATGACCCAGGGCCGGGAGGCCAGTCCCGGCGGGGCCATCCCGGCCGTGAAGGAGGCGCCGCCGCAGGACACCGGCGAGGCGCTCGGCCTGCCCGCCAGCCGGCTGACCATCACCATCGGCTTCGGCCCGACCTTCTTCGAGAAGGACGGCAAGGACCGCTTCGGCCTGCAGGGCCATCGTCCTGCGGCCCTGGTCGACCTGCCGCACTTCCCCCAGGACGCGCTCGACCCGGCCCGGAGCGGCGGAGACCTCGTGGTCCAGGCCTGCTCGGACGACCCGCAGGTCGCCGTCCACGCGGTGCGCAACCTGGCCCGCATCGGCTTCGGCACGGTCGCGGTCCGGTGGAGCCAGCTCGGCTTCGGCAAGACCTCCTCCACGACGCCGCAGGCCCAGACCCCCCGCAACCTGTTCGGGTTCAAGGACGGGACCAACAACATCGCCGGCGACGACGCCGACGCGCTGCGCCGGCACGTCTGGGCCGACGCTGCGGACGGGGCCGCGTGGATGGCCGGCGGCAGCTACCTGGTGGCGCGCCGGATCCGCATGCACATCGAGACCTGGGACCGCAGCTCACTGGACGAGCAGGAGCAGGTCACCGGCCGGCACAAGGCCAACGGCGCACCGCTGGGCGGCGTGCACGAGCGCGACGAGGTGAAGCCCGCCGCGCTGCCGAAGGGCGCCCACGTCGCGCTGGCCCACCCGAGCGCCAACGACGGGCACCGGATCCTGCGCCGCGGCTACTCCTTCGTCGACGGCTCCGACGGCTTCGGCCACCTCGACGCCGGGCTGTTCTTCATCGCGTTCTGCCGTGACCCGCGCACGCAGTACGTCCCGATGCAGAACCGGCTCGCGCGCAACGACGCGATGATGGAGTACCTCCAGCACACCGGGTCCGGCCTGTGGGCCGTGCCGCCGGGTGTGCGTCCCGGCGGGTGGGTCGGCCAGACCCTCTTCGACGCCTGAGCGCCACCACCGCTACTCCCGCCGAGCTGGACGTTGCTGCCCCTTCCGCGCGCCCGAAGGGGCAGCAACGTCCAGCTCGCGGCCCGCTCAGACCGCGCGGGCCAGGGACAGGGCGAACCTCCCGGCCTCGTCGGTCCACCACTGGTCGAGCACGAACCCGGCGGCCTCGAGCTCCGTGGCGACCGTGTCCCGGCGGAACTTCGCGGAGACCTCGGTGCGCATCTCCTCGCCCTCGGCGAAGTCGACCTCGAGGCCGATCTCGGGCAGGCGCACGTGCATGTCCCGGGTGGCGAGGAGGCGCATCTCGATCCACTCGTGCTCGGCGTCCCACACCGCCCGGTGGGTGAACGCCTCGACGTCGAAGTCGGCGCCCAGCTCCCGGTTGAGCACCCGCAGCACGTTGCGGTTGAACTCCGCGGTCACCCCGGCCGCGTCGTCGTAGGCCGCCACCAGAGTGGCCTCGTCCTTGACCAGGTCGGTGCCGAGCAGCAGCCACTCACCGGGCTGGAGCACGTCGCGCACGCTGTGCAGGAACCCGGCGCGCTCGACCGGCAGCAGGTTGCCGATCGTGCCGCCGAGGAAGGCGACCAGGCGCGGCTGCTCGCCCGGCAGGCGGCTCAGGTGCTCGGTGAAGTCGCCGACGACCCCGTGGATGGTCAGCCCCGGGTAGTCGGCATCGATCGCCTCGACGGCCTCGCGCAGGGCCGTCCCGGAGACGTCCAGCGGCACGAACGTGCGCAGGGAACCGTTGTCCCGCAACGCATCCAGCAGCAGGCGGGTCTTCTCCGAGGAGCCCGAGCCCAGCTCGACCAGCGTCTGCGCGCCCGTGTGCGCGGCGATCCCGGCGGC
>DASSPC010000402.1:0-13379 GCA_035699865.1 Oryzihumus sp.
GTGGCGCGGGCCTCGGGGGTGGTGACCTACCCAGCACGGTTCCAGCTGGTCATGGCCGCCAACCCGTGCCCGTGCGGGCTGGGCTTCGGCAAGGGCGCGGACTGCTCCTGCAGCCCGCTGGCCCGGCGGGCCTACCTCGGCAAGATCGCCGGTCCGGTGCTCGACCGGGTCGACCTGCAGCTGCCGGTCCGTGCGGTGTCCCGGGCCGCCCTGGCGGGAGAGCCCGGGGAGCCCACCGCAGTGGTGGCCCTACGCGTCGCGGCGGCCCGCGAGCTGCAGGCCCGGCGGCTGGCCGGCACCCCCTGGCGGCTGAACTCCCACGTCCCCGGCTCCGAGCTGCGTCGCGGGTCGCTGCGCCTGCCCGCGGCGGCGACCTGCGACCTGGACCGGGCGATCGACCGTGGCCTGCTGACCCTGCGTGGCTACGACCGGGTGCTGCGGCTGGCCTGGACCCTGCGCGACCTGGCCGGCGGTGGCCCGCCCACCCGCCAGGACGTCGGGCTCGCCCTCACGCTGCGGGCCCATGCGGCGGTGGCGGCGTGAGCGCGCCGGCGAGCAGCCTGCTCGACCAGGACCGCTTCGCCCGGGCGGCCTGGAGCCGGCTGGCCGAACCCGGGGATGCGGTGGCCGTGTCGCTCGTCGCCCGGATCGGTGCGGTCGAGGCGCTGCGGGCAGTGCGTGCGCAGGCCCACCCCGCGCTGGAGCGGTTCGCCCCTCGCCTGGGTGTGCTCGACGTCGAGCGCGACCTGGAGGTCGGGGCCCGGTTCGGCGCCCGCGTCCTGTGCCCTGGTGACCCCGGCTGGCCCACCGGGCTGGACGACCTGGCCGCGCCGCCGTTCTGCCTCTGGGTGCGTGGCCCCGCCGACCTGGGGGCGGGTTGCCGGCGCAGTGCCGCCGTCGTCGGCGCCCGCAGCTCCACGGCCTACGGCGAGATGGTCGCCACCGACCTGGCGGCGGGCCTCGCCGAACGCGGGTTCGTCGTGGTCTCCGGGGCGGCCTTCGGGATCGATGCGGCGGCACACCGGGGCGTCCTGGCCGTCGACGGCACCACCGTGGCGGTGCTTGCCGGTGGTGTCGACCGGCCCTATCCGGCCGCTCACGCCACGTTGCTCGGGCGGATCGCCGAGTCGGGCCTCGTGGTCAGCGAGGTCGCCCCCGCGTCCGCGCCGACGAAGTCCCGGTTCCTGCAACGCAACCGGCTCATCGCGACCATGACGGTCGGCACGGTGGTGGTCGAGGCGGGACTGCGGTCGGGCTCGCTCAACACCGCCCGCCATGCCGCCGAGCACGGCCGGGTCGTGGCCGCGGTCCCCGGGCCGGTCACCTCGATGATGTCGGCCGGCTGCCACCAGGCGATGCGCGACGGCTACGCCGTGCTGGTGACCGACGCCGCCGAGGTCGCCGACGCGTTCGGGGACCTCGGCGACGACTCCGCCCCACGCCCCAGCGACGCGCCCCGACCCGGCGACGACCTCGACGAGCTCACCGCCCGGGTGCACGCCAGCCTGCCCGTCCGCCGCGGCGTGCCCGTGGACCGGCTCGCCGTGGCCGGAGGGCTCTCCCCGACCGAGGTGGCTGCCGGCCTGGGTCGGCTGGAGCTGCTCGGCCTGGCGGAGCGGCACGGGGACGGCTGGCGTCAGCGGAGGCGGTGAGGCGCCGGCGTCGCGACCACTCGGTCTGTCTCGCGGCGCGACGACGCGGTCGGGGGTCCCGGACCGGTTCGTTCCACGAAGGCGGGTTGGGGCGGTCGCGCCCGGTGTCGCGACCTGACGACGCGGACCGGTCGAGTCCGCGGCGCGCCGGTGGCGGTGATTGCCCGGGCCGGCGTCCTTTGCCACGGTGGCGAGGTGTCCAGCAGCGAGCGGGAGCCGGGGGGCGAGTCCGCAGGAGCGGACGACGCCGTCGAGGCCTTCGCACGGCACCTGCGCTCGGAGCGGGGCCGCTCGGAGCACACCCGGCGCGCCTACCTCGGCGACGTGCGCTCGCTGCTGGCCTTCGCGGCCGAGCGCGGAGTCACCGCGCTGGCCGACCTGCAGCTGGCCGACCTGCGGTCCTGGCTGGCGCACCTGTCGGAGTCCGGCGCGGCACGGTCGACGGTTGCGCGCCGGGCGGCGGCGGCCCGGGCGTTCCTGCAGTGGGCCACCCGCACCGGGCGGATCGGCGCCGACCCCTCCCTGCGGTTGGCCGCGCCCAAACGCTCACGGTCCCTGCCCGCCGTGCTCAAGCCCGCCGAGGCCACGGACCTGCTCAAGGTGGCTGCCGTCGCCTCCGACGACGACGACCCGATCCACCTGCGTGACCGCGCCGCCCTGGAGCTGCTCTATGCCAGCGCCGTCCGGGTGGGCGAGCTCGTGGGCCTCGACATCGACGACGTGGACCTGGGCGCGGGCACGGTGCGGGTGCTGGGCAAGGGAGCCAAGGAGCGCGTCGTGCCGTTCGGTGACCCGGCCCGACGGGCGGTGCAGGACTGGCTGGACCGTGGCCGCCCGCAGCTGGTGACGCCGGAGAGCGGCCCGGCTCTGCTGCTCGGCCGTCGCGGCCGCCGGGCGGACGCGCGGCAGGTGCGCAGTGCCGTCCACTCCCTGCTGGCGCACGTCCAGGACGCCCCCGACCTCGGCCCGCACGGGCTGCGTCACAGCGCAGCCACCCACCTGCTCGAAGGTGGCGCCGACCTGCGCACGGTCCAGGAGATGCTCGGGCACGCCAGCCTGGCGACCACGCAGATCTACACGCATGTCTCGGTCGACCGGCTGCGGCGGTCCTACGAGCAGGCGCACCCCCGTGCCTGAGCCCGCGGGTGGTCGCCGCCCCCAGGCCCGTCGGGGTGCGGGTGGTCCCGGTGCCTCGGCGTCGGGTTCGGCCTCCTAGGCGCGGGCACGTCCACCCGGCACGCGATCCCGACCCCACGCTCGCGCACCTGGCCGGCCGGGTCGCGCCGCGGAGCGCCCCGGCAGCCCCGGCAGCCCCGGCACGCGACGGGTCAGCCGCCGGGTGCGGCTGCGCCGGACCCTGTCGGCCACGGCGGGGCTGGTCATGGTCACCCTCGCGGTCCTGCACCTGGAGCCGCTCGGGCGCACCGGCGCACCCGGCAGCGGCACGTCGGCGGCTGCCGACCTGAACGGCCGCCTCGTGGTGCCGGTGCACGGGACGGGCCGGCTCCGGGTCGTGCCGGTGCCTGGTCCGGCCTCGGCGGCCATCGGCCGCACCGTGCGCTACACGGTCGAGGTCGAGGACGGCCTCGGCGTCGACGCGCGCACGGTGGCTGCGACCGTGCGCACCGTGCTGCTGGACCGTCGCGGCTGGCAGGCCCAGGACCGGGTCCGCTTCGTCAACGTCACCCCGGCCCAGTCGGCGGCGGGAGCCGGCGTGGACATCCGGGTCACCCTGGCCAGCCCTGCGCTGACCGACCGGCTCTGCGCCCCGCTGCAGACGCGCTCGGAGGTGTCCTGCTGGAACGGCACCCGGGCAGTCCTGAACCTGCGGCGCTGGGTGCTCGGCGACGACAGCTTTGGCCGCGACGTGACGCGCTACCGCATCTACCAGGTCAACCACGAGGTCGGCCACGGGCTGGGCCACGGCCACCAGACCTGCCCGCACCGTGGCACGCCGGCGCTGGTCATGCAGCAGCAGACGATCACTCTCGGCGGGTGCGAGGCCTGGCCCTGGCCCACGCGGCCCTGACTCAGGACAGCGGCAGCAGCACCGGCCGCCGATAGGTGAACAGGGTCAGCGGGTCACGATAACCAGACCCGAGCAAGGCGCCCCAGTGCAGGCACGTGCGGGGCACGCAGTGCCCGGCGGTGGTGGCGAGGACGCCCAGGCGGTCGCCGCGCCGGACCGGCCGGCCCACCGTCACGACGGGGCTCAGGGGCTCATAGGTGGTGCGCCAACCGCCGCGGTGCCGGACCGAGACCACGCCGCGCCCCGCGACGGTCCCGACGAAGGCCACCACGCCGTCGGCCGCCGCCAGGACCGGCTGGCCCGGCTGCGCTGCCAGGTCGACCCCGCGGTGCCCCGCGGACCACTGGCGCTCCGGTCGGTCGAAGCCCCGCAGCACGGCCGGGCGCGGGCTCAGCGGCCAGCTCCACCGGGACGCCGGCCGTGAGCCGGTCGCGGGCCCCTGCCCGGGCGCCGCGGGCGCGGCCACCGGCGGGACGGAGTCCACCGCCTGTCGCGCCACGACCGGCGCCGGCCCGCGCCCCTGGTCACCGGGTGCCGACCGGGTGTGGGTGAGGACGGCGCCGAGGGCGGTCGGGAGCAGCAGGCCGAGGGTGATCGCGGTGCGCATGGACCCCACCGTGGACCGGGCCGGCGGTCACGGCAGCACCTTCGGACGACCTGTGGACAGTGGGACGAGCGCGATACCCCATGTGGACAGGACGCCCAGGGGACCTGACCGGGGCGGCGGCCGACACCGAGCTGGACGGTGCTGCCCCTTCAGCGACGCTGAAGGGGCAGCACCCCAGCTCGGCGAGAGAACCGGGGCCGAACCGACCGGGGTCAGGCGTGGATGGTCAGCCCCGTGAGGCGGCGGACCGCCTCGTGCAACACCTCGTCCTGCTTGCAGAACGCGAACCGGACCAGCGTGCGCGCCGCGTCGACGTCGTCGTGGAACACCGACACCGGCACGCCGACCACGCCGCACAGCTCGGGTATCCGCCGGCAGAAGTCCACCGCGTCGGTGACGCCCAGCGGCGCCGCGTCGGCGACCACGAAGTAGGTCCCGGACGGCCGCGCCACCGTGAGACCAGCGCCCGCCAGGCCCTCGCAGAGCAGGTCGCGCTTGGCCTGCAGGGAGGTGGACAGCCCGGCATACACCTCGTCGGGCAGGTCCAGCGCGGTGGCGACCGCGGGCTGGAAGGGGCCGCTGGCGACGTAGGTGAGGAACTGCTTGACCGTGCGCACGGCGGTCACCGCCTCGGCCGGACCGGTCAGCCAGCCGACCTTCCACCCGGTCGCGGAGAACGTCTTGCCCGCCGAGGAGATCGTGAGGGTGCGCTCGGCCATCCCCGGCAGCGTGGCCATCGGCACGTGCTCGAGGCCGTCGAAGACCAGGTGCTCGTAGACCTCGTCGGTCACCACCCACGCGTCGTGCTCCCGAGCCAGTGCCGCGACGAGCTCCAGCTCGGCCCGGGTGAACACCTTGCCGGTCGGGTTGTGCGGGGTGTTGAGCAGCACCAGCCGGGTCCGCGAGGAGAACGCCGCGCGCAGCGAGACCTCGTCGACGGCGAAGTCCGGGAAGCGCAGCACCGAGGTGCGTCGCTGCGCCCCGGCCAGGGCGATGGTCGCGGCGTAGGAGTCGTAGTAGGGCTCGAAGGTCACCACCTCGTCGCCGGGCTCGCACAGGGCCAGGACCGTGGCCGCGATCGCCTCGGTCGCCCCGGCGGTCACCAGCACCTGGGAGGCCGGGTCCACCGGTATGCCGTAGAACCGGCGCTGGTGCCCGGCGACCGCCGCGAGCAGCTCCGGCACGCCGGGGCCCGGCGGGTACTGGTTGCGTCCGGACGAGATGGCGTTGATCGCCGCGTCCAGCATGACCTGCGGGCCGTCGCTGTCGGGGAAGCCCTGCCCGAGGTTCACCGCGCCGGTGCGGGTCGCCAGGGCGCTCATCTCCGCGAAGATGGTCGTCCCGAAGCCCTGCATGCGCTCGATCAGGGGAGTGGTCGGCGGATGTCCCATGCCCGGCAGGCTAGGCCGCCTACGCCTCGACGGCACCCGCGTCCGCACCGGAGTCCGCCTCGGCGTCGGGGTCCGCGTCGGCGTGGGCGATGTGGGCCAGCTGCCGCCAGACCAGCGCCAGCGTCACCGCGGACCCGGCGAAGGCGAACCAGAAGGGGGCGGTGAGGCCCCACCGCTGGGCGATGACCCCGCCGAGGCCCTGCCCGACGACCAGGCCCAGGAACAGCCCGACGAGGTAGACGCTGCCGACCCGGCCCTGGAACTCCTTCGGCACCGCGCGCTGGCGCACCGCCTGGGAGAGCGTGCCCCACACGAAGGCGTAGGCCCCGAAGACGACCATGATCACGATGGCCACCCAGCCGGTCGTGGTCAGCGCCAGCGCCAGGTGGGTCAGCACCTCGAGCAGCAGGCACGCGCGCATGAGGGCGGCCAGCGGCACCCGCCGCTCCAGCCAGCCGTATCCGCCGGTCCCCACCAGGCCGCCCAGTGCAGCGGCCGTGGTGAGCAGGCCGAAGCCCACCTCGCCCATGTGCAGGTGCTCCAGGGAGTACAGGACGAGCACCGACCAGGCCGCGCCCCAGGTCACGTTGAACGCGAGGATGACCAGCGCGAGGGTGCGGACCGGCGCGTGGGCCCGGATCCAGCGCAGCCCGTCGGCGATGTCGCGCCGCACGTGGGTGGCCGCGGTGTCGCGCACCGTGCCGCGGGGCGTCGCGATCCGCGAGACGAGCAGCACGCCCAGGGCCACGCACACGGCCTGGACGACGAACGGCCACGCCATCCCGGCGGCGAAGAGGAACGCCCCGACCGGGGGTCCCACGAGCTGGTTCATCGTGAGGTAGCCGGCCTGCAGCCGGGCGTTGCCGACGCCCAGGTCGTCCTTGTGGACGAGCATCGGCAGGAGCGTCCCGGTCGTGGTGTCCGCGAAGACCTCCGCGACGCCGTAGACGAACATCGTCACGAGGACCATGGCGATGGACACCCGGCCGGTGACGATCGTCAGGCAGAGCACGCCGACCACGCCGGCGCGCAGCAGGTCGGCGACCATGACGACGACGCGGCGGTCGAGCCGGTCCGCGATCGCCCCGGCCCACAGCCCGAAGACCAGCCAGGGCAGCCGCTGCAGCAGCGCGGCCAGCGCCACGAGCACCGCGTTGCGGGTCTGCGAGGCGACGAGCAGGGGACCGGCGGCGAGGGCGATTCCGTCGCCGATGTTGCTCACCCACGAGGAGCCGAGCAGCCAGCGGAAGCTGCGGCCCATCCGCGGGGGTGCGACGACGTCGAGGGCTCGGCTCACGGGCCGCCAACCTACCGAGCCTCGCGCCCGCAGGCGCGCCGTTTTCCCGGCTCCAGGCGATTTCCCGATCCCTGCCCGCACCGCGTACGATGGCCGCACCACAGGTAGGCCTTTGCCATGCCCGTGGAATTCGCGCGCTTCCCCGCCACCGCAGGCACCCGGCACCACGTCGGCCCTGCACCGGGACGCACCTCGCAAGCGGTCCCGGCCTCACGGCCGGGTTCGGGGTGGGTCGGAGGCGCCAGGCACGTGAGCGGCAATCCCGTCGCGACCGTGGATAACCGGCACCAAACGAAAGAGAGACCTCGGCATGGCCGTCGTCACCATGCGCCAGCTCCTCGAGAGCGGCGTCCACTTCGGGCACCAGACCCGTCGCTGGAACCCCAAGATGAAGCGCTTCATCATGACGGAGCGCAATGGCATCTACATCATCGACCTGCAGCAGTCGCTGACGTACATCAACAACGCCTACGACTTCGTCAAGGAGACCGTCGCCCACGGCGGCACGATCCTGTTCGTCGGCACCAAGAAGCAGGCCCAGGAGCCGATCGCCGAGCAGGCGACGCGCGTCGGGATGCCGTACGTCAACCACCGCTGGCTCGGTGGCATGCTCACCAACTTCAACACCGTCAGCAAGCGCCTCGCGCGGCTGAAGGAGCTCGAGGAGATCGACTACAGCGACGTCGCCGGCTCCGGTCGCACCAAGAAGGAACTTCTCGTCATGAAGCGCGAGAAGGACAAGCTGGAGAAGACCCTCGGCGGTATCCGCAACATGTCCAAGGTCCCCTCGGCCGTGTGGATCGTGGACACCAAGAAGGAGCACCTCGCCGTCACCGAGGCGCGCAAGCTCAAGCTGCCGATCATCGCGATCCTCGACACCAACTGCGACCCCGACGAGGTCGACTACAAGATCCCCGGCAACGACGACGCCATCCGCTCGGTCACGCTGCTGACCCGCGTGGTCGCCGACGCCGTGGCCGACGGCCTCATGGCCCGCTCCGCCGCCAAGGGTGGCGAGGCTGCCGCTGACGGCACCGTCGCCACCGACGAGCCGCTGGCCGAGTGGGAGCGCGAGCTCCTCTCCGGCGACGCCGAGGGCGCTGCCGAGTCCACCGGTGCTGCCGAGGCCGCCGACGCGACCGCGCCGGCCGAGACCGCCGAGGCTGCGGAGGCTACGGAGTCCGCCGAGGCTGCCGAGGCCGCGCCGGCCGAGACCGACGCCAAGGCCTGAGCCTGAACCCCTGGTTGCCACGGCCGGGTCGGTGGGAGTCATCCCACCGGCCCGGCCGACCACCGATCTGAGCAGAAAGAGCGATACAACGATGGCGAACTACACCGCCGCTGACATCAAGGCGCTGCGCGAGCAGACCGGCGCCGGCATGCTCGACGTGAAGAAGGCCCTCGACGAGGCCGACGGCGACCGCGCCAAGGCCACCGAGATCCTGCGCGTCAAGGGCCTCAAGGGCGTCACCAAGCGTGAGGGTCGCACCACCTCCAACGGCCTGGTCACCGCCAAGGCCGAGGGTGGCGTGGGCACCCTGGTCGAGGTCCTGTGCGAGACCGACTTCGTCGCCAAGGGCGAGAAGTTCATCGCGCTGGCCGACCAGGTGCTGCAGCAGGCCGTGCGCGTCGGTGCCACCGACGCCGACACCCTGCTCGACAGCGAGCTGGAGGACGGCAAGACCGTCAAGGCCCTGCTCGACGAGGCCAACGCCACCATCGGCGAGAAGATCGAGGTCAAGCGCCTCGCCCGCCTGGAGGGCCCGACCGTGGTGTCCTACCTGCACAAGACCAGCCCCGACCTGCCCGCGCAGATCGGCGTCCTGGTGGCCACCGAGGGTGGCGAGGAGCAGGTCGCCAAGGACGTCGCGATGCACATCGCCGCGTTCAGCCCCACCGTGCTGACCCGTGACGAGGTCGACGCCGAGACGGTCGAGAACGAGCGTCGCGTCGCCGAGGCCACGGCCAAGGAGGAGGGCAAGCCCGAGGCCGCCCTGCCCAAGATCGTCGAGGGTCGCGTCAACGGCTTCTTCAAGGAGAACGTCCTGCTCGAGCAGCCGTTCGCCAAGGACGCCAAGAAGTCGGTCGGCAAGGTCCTCGAGGAGGCCGGCGCCACCGCGAAGGGCTTCGCGCGCTTCCGCGTCGGCAGCTGACCCATCTGCACCACCCCGCCGGTATGCCGGTGGGTCACCACGGCCCGGCCCCTCACCGAGGGTGCCGGGCCGTGGTGCGTGCCGGGCCCGGGGGAGCACCCGGGGTGCCGCGGCGCAGGTTGCTGTGGACGCGGGGCGCGGGCGGGTGGATGCTTCCGCCCATGAGTGACGCCGTGGACCCCAACACCGCGTGCCTCCTGCGGGACTGGCACGCAGCCGTCAACGCCAAGGACCTGCCGACCGTGCTGCGCCTGTGCACGTCGGACGTGGCCGTGACCGGCCCACGCGGCTCCGGGTCCGGCCAGGACCTCATGCGCGACTGGCTGGACCGCAGCGGCATCCGTCTCAAGCTGGTCTCCCTCAAGGCCTTCGATGACGGTGTCCTCGCCGAGCAGGTGGCCTCCTGGCCGGCCGGGACCGGCCCGCAGGAGCCGGTGCCCTGCGTGACCGTCTTCCGGGTCCGGGACGGCAAGGTCTCGGCCGTGGAGCGCTACGAGAGCCTCGAGGCGGCCTCCGCCGCCCACGCCTGAGCCGCCGGGCTGCCTCGTCGGGGCTGCCGGGGTGCGGGCACGGCATACCTGCTGGTGAGCGGGCCGCGTCGCGGCGCGCCCGCCGGCTGTGACAGGATCGACCGACCGCTGCACGACCAGTTCCGGGAGGCCCCGTGTCCGACCTCAGCCCGCACCCGACCTACAAGCGGGTCCTGCTCAAGCTCTCCGGCGAGGTGTTCGGCGGCGGCAAGGTCGGCCTCGACCCCGACGTGGTCCGGGGCATCGCCGAGCAGATCGCCGAGGCCACGCGTGAGGGCGTCCAGGTCGCTGTCGTCATCGGAGGCGGCAACTTCTTCCGCGGCTCCGAGCTGCAGCAGAAGGGCATGGACCGCACCCGCGCCGACTACATGGGCATGCTCGGCACGGTGCTCAACTGCCTGGCCCTGCAGGACTTCCTCGAGAAGGAGGGCGTCGAGACGCGGGTCCAGACGGCCATCACCATGGGCCAGGTCGCCGAGCCCTACATCCCGCGCCGCGCGATCCGCCACCTCGAGAAGGGCCGGGTCGTGATCTTCGGCGCCGGCGCCGGCATGCCGTTCTTCTCCACCGACACCGTCTCGGCCCAACGCGCCCTCGAGATCAAGTGCGACGCCGTGCTGATGAGCAAGAACGGTGTCGACGGCGTCTACACCGCCGACCCCCGCACCGACCCCGACGCGGTCAAGCTCGAGCGCGTCTCCTACCAGGAGGCGCTGGTCAAGGGCCTGCGCGTCGTCGACGCCGCCGCGTTCAGCCTCTGCATGGAGAACAAGCTGCCGATGATCGTCTTCGGCATGGAGGGTGAGGGCAACGTGGCTCGGGCCGTCCGGGGTGAGAAGATCGGCACGCTCGTCACCGCCGACTGACCAGCTGACTGCCCGGGCACGACGTGGCCCGCACCGCCGTTACACCGAATGAGGAGTCCTGATGCTTGACGAAACCCTGCTCGAGGCCGAGGAGAAGATGGAGAAGGCCATCGAGGTCGCCAAGGAGGACTTCGCCAGCATCCGCACCGGCCGGGCCAACCCGGCGCTGTTCACCAAGCTGCTGGTGGACTACTACGGCTCGCCGACGCCGTTGCAGCAGCTGGCCTCCTTCCAGACGCCCGAGGCGCGGACCATCCTCATCACCCCGTTCGACAAGTCGGCCATGCACGAGATCGAGAAGACGCTGCGCGACTCCAACCTCGGCGTGAACCCCAACAACGACGGCGGGGTCATCCGGATCAACCTGCCGGAGCTGACCGAGGAGCGCCGCCGCGAGTACATCAAGCTCGCCCGTCACAAGGGTGAGGAGGCCAAGGTCTCCATCCGCAACATCCGCCGCAAGGCCAAGGAGGAGATGGACCGCCTGGTCAAGGACGGCGAGGTCGGCGAGGACGACGGCGTGCGGGCGGAGAAGGAGCTCGAGACCGTCACCAAGAAGTACGTCGACACCGTGGACAGCCTGCTCAAGCACAAGGAAGCCGAGCTGCTCGACGTCTGAGGGCGTGCCGCACCGGGTGCCAGCGAGATGAACACCTCCCCGCCGTCGCGACGCGAGCGACGTGAAGCCGACGCCGCCGGGCCCGCCAGGGGCCCGGGCCGCGCCGGTCGTCGTCGACCCGTCGAGAAGGCGGAGGGCAGCCGGCCCGCGCCGACCGCCGGCCAGGACGCCGTGAGCGCCCCGGCATCGAGCCAGCCGGTCGCGAGCCGGGCCGCCCGCAAGCAGCCCGCCGCAGGGCCCGGGCGGGCCGGGCGCAACCTGCCCGCCGCCATCGGCGTCGGCGTGGGTCTGGGCGTGGTCATCGTGGCGAGCCTGTTCATCCGCAAGGAGGCCTTCCTCGCGGTGGCGGTCCTCGCCGCCTGCACCGGGGTGTGGGAGCTCGCCCACGGGCTGTCCGCCGGCCGGATCCGCGTCCCGCTGCTGCCCAGCGTCGTCGGCGCCGCCACCATGGTGTTGGCCGCCTACAAGGGCGGGGGACAGGCGCTCACGGTGGCCTTCGGGCTGACCTGTGTCGCGGTGCTGCTCTGGCGGGTCGCGGACGGCCTCGACGACGCGATGCGCGACATCGCCGGGGGTATCTTCGTGGCCGCCTACGTGCCGTTGCTGACGGGGTTCGCCTCGCTGATGCTCGCCGAGCCCGACGGACCCTGGCGGATCTTCGTCTTCGTGCTGGTCACGGTCTGCAGCGACGTCGGGGGCTACGCGGTCGGCGTGGTCCTGGGCAAGCACCCGATGGCGCCCTCGGTGAGCCCCAAGAAGTCCTGGGAGGGCTTCGCCGGCTCGACGCTGTTCTGTGTCGTGGGCGGGGTGCTCGGCGTGACCCTGGCGTTGCACGCGCCGTGGTGGGTGGGCGCCCTCGTCGGCCTCGCCGCGGTCGTCACCGCGACCCTGGGCGACCTCACCGAGTCGATGATCAAGCGCGACCTGGGCATCAAGGACATGGGCAACCTGCTGCCCGGCCACGGTGGCGTGATGGACCGGCTGGACTCACTGCTGCTGGTCGCCCCGGTGGTGTGGGCGCTCCTCACGGCCTTCGTCCCCGCGCACTGAGTCCCCGGCGTGTTTGGCCGGTGCGCCGGCGGCTGAGACACTGGGCCCGACATGTCGACCTCCCTGCCCGACCCCAGCACGCAGCGCCCCCGTCCGGGGCAGCTGACCTTCGCCGCACCCCGTCGGGGCAAGCCCCCGCAGCACCTCGCCGACCTCGCCCCGGCCGAGCGCAAGAGCGCGGTCGAGGCGCTGGGCCACAAGGGCTTCCGGGCCAGGCAGCTGTCCACGCACTACTTCGAGCGGCTGGTCGACTCCCCGGAGGACATGACCGACCTGCCCAAGGCGATCCGTGACGAGCTGGTCACCGGGCTGCTGCCGCAGCTGATCACGCCGGTCCGCACCGTCACCGCCGACGAGGGCGCGACGGTGAAGTCGGTGTGGCGCCTGCACGACGGGGCGCTCGTGGAGAGCGTGACCATGCGCTACCCCAACCGGGTCACGATCTGCGTGTCCAGCCAGGCCGGCTGCGGCATGAACTGCCCGTTCTGCGCCACCGGCCAGGAGGGCCTGACCCGCAACATGTCCACCGCCGAGATCGTCGAGCAGGTGGTGGCCGCGGCGCGCTCGCTGCGCCGCGGCGAGGTGGCGGGCGGACGTGAGGACGCCCCGCTGCGGGTCAGCAACGTCGTGTTCATGGGCATGGGGGAGGCGCTGGCCAACTACAAGGCGGCCATCGGCGCGATCCGCCGGCTCACCGACAAGGCCCCCGACGGCCTGGGCATGTCCGCCCGCGGCATCACCATGTCGACGGTCGGGCTGGTGCCCGGCATCGACAAGCTCGCCGCCGAGGGCATCCCGGTGACGCTGGCCCCGTCGCTGCACGCCCCCGACGACGAGCTGCGCAACGAGCTCGTGCCGATCAACACCCGCTGGAAGGTCGACGAGGCACTGGATGCGGCCTACCGCTACTTCCAGGCCACCGGCCGCCGGGTGAGCATCGAGTACGCCCTGATCAAGGACATCAACGACCAGGCGTGGCGGGCCGACCTGCTCGGCGACAAGCTCAACGCCCGCGGCCGCGGCTGGGTGCACGACAACCCGATCCCGCTCAACCCCACCCCGGGGTCGAAGTGGACCGCCTCCCGCAAGGGCGTCGAGCAGCAGTTCGTCGAGCGGCTGCGCGCCGACGGCGCCTGCGGCCAGCTGGCCGCCGCCACCGCCTGACCCTCCTCGGGACGGGGTCGG
>DASSPC010000403.1:0-9734 GCA_035699865.1 Oryzihumus sp.
GTATGCCGGGTGCCGCACCTCGGGTGAGGCACGCGGCATACCCGTTCCGGGCGTGTGGGCGCGCGGCGGGCAGACCCGGCGTCGGGCAGGATCGGGGCATGACGACCCTGGCTCCCGAGGCTGCCGACCTGAACCGGCGACGCGCGCTGCGGCGGATGCGGCTGCTGGCGCTGGGGCTGCTGGTCCTCGCCGCGGCGGTGTTCGTGGCGACCCTGCACCGGGGCGGGGCGTGGGGCTACGTCAACGCCACCGCCGAGGCGGCGATGGTCGGTGCGCTGGCCGACTGGTTCGCGGTGACCGCGCTGTTCCGGCACCCGCTGGGCCTGCCGGTGCCGCACACCGCGATCATCCCCAACCGCAAGGACGCGCTCGGCCAGAGCCTGGAGGAGTTCGTCAGCACCCACTTCCTCACCGCCGAGGCGGCGCGGGAGCGCTACGCGGCGGCGGACGTGACCCGGCGGGTCGGGCGCTGGCTCAGCGAGCCCGAGCACAGCGCCCGGGTCGTCGCGGAGGGGTCGGTCCTCGTGGACCGGGCGCTGGCCCGGGTGGACGAGGCGGACGTGCGCGCGGTGGTCGAGCAGGCGGTGCTGCCGAGCCTGGTCGAGGAGCCGGTCAGCGCCGTGCTCGGGCACCTGCTCGAGGGGGTGGTGGCCGACGGCTCGCACCACGGCCTGGTCGACCTCGCCGTCGCCGAGGCGCACGACTGGCTGGTCGACAACGCGGGGACCGTCATCGGCATCGTCGAGGAGCGCGCCCCCTGGTGGACCCCGCAGTGGGTCGATGACCGCGTGGCCGGCCGCGTGCACCGCGAGGTCGTGGCCTGGCTGGCCGACGTCCGCGACGACCCCGACCACCGGGTGCGGCAGGCACTGGACGACCTGCTGGCCCAGCTCGCCGAGGACCTGCAGCACGACGAGGCGACGATGCAGCGGGCCGAGGCGCTCAAGGTGCGGCTGCTCACCCACCCGCAGGTCGGCGAGTCGGTGGTGGCGGTGTGGCGCACGCTGCGCGTGTCGCTGTCGGCGGCGCTGCGCGACGAGCACGGGCTGCTCCGCCGGAGGCTGACCGAGGAGGTTGCCCGGCTCGGCGAGCGCGTGGCCGTGGACGACGCGCTGCGGGCGCGGCTCGACGCGTACGCCGGGGACGCGCTGGCCCACCTCGTCAACACCTACGGCCACGAGATCACGGCGATCATCTCCACCACCATCCAGCGCTGGGACGGCAAGGAGGCGGCCGAGCGGATCGAGCTGCACGTCGGGCGCGACCTGCAGTTCATCCGGATCAACGGCACCATCGTGGGCGGCCTGGCCGGGCTGCTGATCCACACGGTGGCGACGCTGGCCTGACCGCACTGGAGCCCAGCGGCTGGGCTGCCTGGCGGCTGGGCTGCTTGGCGGCCCGAGCCGGGCTGGGCCTGAGTGCGACCTGAACAATGGGCAAGGGTCTCGGCACCGCTTGGTCTGCGTTGCGTAAACCGTGCCCCGGGCCGGGTCACGATCTCCCTACGGTCAGCGACGGACGGACGTCGACAGCCTTCGATCCCGGGGATGCCGGGTCCGGCCGAGCACACCCACCTGCGACCGGCGGGGCCGTCCAGCGCCGCGGTCGTCCTGCCGAAAGGTCCCCTCCATGCGCCTCACCTCCCTGTGCGCCGCTGCCGCCCTCGCGGGCCTGGCCTCGGTCACCGTCCCCGCCGTCGCCCTGGCCGCGCCTCACGCCGCGGTCGGCCGTCATGCGCAGGCCGGGGCCACGAGCCCCCGGCACGGCGCGGCCCGGAGCCACGGGCACGGCAAGGCCGACCCGCTCGCCGGTCAGCGCAAGGGCACCACCGCGGCCATCGCGGCCCAGACCCGGACGCTGACCCGGCTGCTGGCCGCGGAGAAGGCCTCGACCACCCTCAACACCACCGACCAGGCTGCCCTGACCGCCGCCACGCAGCAGGCTCTCGACGCCCTCGCCGCCGACACCGCCGCCGTGGCGTCCGCCACGAGCAGGACCGGCCTGCACGGCCTCGTCCTGTCCGCGGTGCGCACGTCCGAGGTGGCGCGCGCGCAGGCCGCCGTGGTCCGGCTCGCCGACGCCCAGGAGGCCGCTCCCGCAGCGCTGGCCCAGGAGGCGGCGGACCTGCAGACGCGGGTCGACACGGCCACGACGGCCGGCACCGACACCACCGCGGCGACCGCTGCCCTCACGGACCTGGCCACGCAGCTGGCTGCCGTGTCGGCCAACGCCGCCAACGCCGCCGGCGCGGTGACGACGATCCTCGCGGTGAGCCCGAGTGCGTCGCACAGCGACCTCGTCGCCGCGGTGCAGGCGGCTCACACCGCCCTCGCCCCCGGCGACGTCGCCCTGGCCAAGGCGAAGGCGGACATCGCTGCCGTCAAGGAGGTCCTCGGCAGCTGAGTCCGACCGCTCCCCGACCACTGCCGGCCCGCTCACCCGAGCGGGCCGGCAGCGGCGTGTCGGCACCCGGTCAGGGGGTGGGACCTGACGCGGGGCCGGATCGGGCCCACACTGGGGGGACGACCCCTCGTCCCCCGACCGGGAGCCACCGTGCCACCGAACCCCGCGAACATCAGCTTCGTGACCGACCGCCTCGCCGTCGGCGGTGACCTCGACTGGCGGGAGGCGGTGGCCCGCACCCAGCTCGAGGAGCTCGTCGAGCTCGGCGTCAGCCACATCATCGACGTGCGGGTGGAGTGGAGCGATGAGGAGTTCGTGGCCATCCACGCGCCGCAGGTCCGCTACCTGCACCACGGCATGGACGACGACGGGCAGCGGGTGGCGGCGGCGTGGTTCGACACCGGCGTCGGCTGGGCGATGGAGGCGCTGCAGCGCGACCCGGCGCACGTCGTCCTGGCCCACTGCCACATGGGCATCAACCGCGGGCCGTCCCTGGGCTTTGCCGTGCTGCTCGCCCAGGGCTGGGACCCGGTCGAGGCCCTCGACGCGATCCGCGCGGCCCGCCCGATCGCCTACATCGACTACGCCCGCGACGCCCTGCGCTGGCACCACACCCGCGCCGGGCACGGTCGGCGTGAGCTCACCCGGGACCTCAAGCGCCTGGCCGACTGGCGCGAGCGCAACGACCTCGACGTGGTGTCGGTCATCCGGGGCATCCGGCAGTCCGAGAACGCCGGCTGACCGACCCTGCTGCCCCGGGACCGACCGCTCAGGGCCGGGCGCTCAGGCGGTCGGGCGCAGGATGGGCGGGGTGAGCGCGGTGGCCGGGCCGGCGCGGTGCAGCATCGCCGGACGGCCGCCACCGCGCGTGGTCCGCTCCCCCGTCTCGACCAGGAAGCCCTCGGCGCCGGTGACCTTGCGGTGGAAGTTGCGCGGGTCCAGGGGCGCGCCCCAGACCGCCTCGTAGACGGCCCGCAGCTCCCCGACGGTGAACTCGGCCGGGCAGAACGCCGTCGCGAGGGTGGAGTACTCCAGCTTGGCCCGGGCGCGCTCCACCCCGTCGGCCAGGATCTGCGCGTGGTCGAAGGCCAGCCGCCTGGGTTCGGCGAGCAGGTCGTCCACCGGCCACCAGCGGGCGTCGGCGGCGTCGCTGCCCGCGCGCGGGTCGGGCAGGTCGGAGCCCAGCGCGAGCCAGGCCACGGTGACCACCCGCATCCGCGGGTCGCGCCGCGGCGCGCCGTAGGTCCTCAGCTGCTCCAGCACCACGTCGCCGCGGCCCACGCCCGCCTCCTCCGCGAGCTCGCGGTAGGCCGCGTCCTCGAGGTCCTCGTCCACCTGGACGAACCCGCCCGGCAGCGCCCACCGGCCGGCGTACGGCTTGCCGCCGCGACGGACGAGCAGCGCGTGCAGGGCCTGCTCGCGCAGGGTGAGGACGACGAGGTCCGCCGTCACGGCGAAAGGCGGGTAGGCGTCCGGGTCGTAGGCCATGCACGGGACTCTAATCGTCATCTTGACGTTAGTCATCCTGTCGCCTTATCGTCATGGAGACGACATGAACGAGGGAGGTCGGCATGGAGCTGACGACGGCGCAGTGCGACCGCGCGGCGGGAGTGCTGCTGGCACAGGCCTGCGGGGACGCCCTCGGGGTGCCCTACGAGTTCGCCACTCCCCCGGACGGTGAGCCGCAGATGGTCGGCGGCGGGCTCGGGCCCTACGCCCCCGGCGAGTGGAGCGACGACACCCAGATGTCCCTGTGTATCGCGCGGGTCGCCGCCCGCGGCGACCTCGCCTCCCCCGCGGCGCAGGACGAGGTCGCGGCCGCGTTCGAGGGCTGGCTGCGCGGCGGCGCCAGCGACGTCGGCGCCCAGACGCGGGTCGTGCTGACCCAGGCGAGCCGCTGGGACGGCCCCGCCGCGCGCCGGTTGCGCGAGGCCGCCGAACGGCTGCACGCGCGGAACGGGCACACGGCCGGCAACGGCGCCCTGATGCGCACCGGCGTGGTGGGCCTGACCCGGCTGGACTCGCGGGAGACCACCGCCCGCACCGCCCGGGCCCTCGCTGAGCTCACCCACACCGACCCGCTGGCCGGGGACTCGTGCGTCCTGTGGTCGGAGGCGATCCGGGTTGCGGTGACCCAGGGCCGGTTCGACCTGATCTCCGGGCTGGACCTGCTGCCCGAGGAGCGTCAGGGGCAGTGGTCGACATGGATTCACGAGGCGACCGGAGTCGAGCCGAAGACGTTCTCCCCCAACGGATTCACGGTGAAGGCCTTCCAGGCCGCGTGGGCTGCGATCAGCTCCACCGACGAGCGGGACGGCTCGCCGCTGCACCTGCAGCGGGGGCTGGCCGCTGCCGTCCACGCCGGCGACGACACCGACACGGTCGCGGCGATCGCCGGCACCTTGCTCGGGGCGCGCTACGGCGCCTCGGCGGTGCCGGCGCGCTGGCGGCGCGAGGTCCACGGCTGGCCGGGGATGCGGGCCCGTGACCTGGTCTCGCTCGGCGTCCGGACCGCGCGGGGCGGGGTGCCACCGGGCTCGTGGCCGCGGGTCGAGGCCATGGCCACCGGCCGCGAGCCGGCCCGGGCCGTGCCCCACCCGCACGACCCCGGCGTGCTTCTCGGCACCCTGGCCGACCTGGCCCGCACCGCCGAGCTCGGCGTCGACGCGGTGGTCTCACTGTGCCGGCTCGGCACCGCGGAGGCGCCTGCCGCCGGGGTCGCGGCGCGCGACCACGTGGAGGTGTGGCTGGTCGACAGCAACCTGCCCGCGGACAACGCGCACCTGGACTTCGTGCTCGACGACGCCGCGGCCGCCGTGGAGCGGCTGCGCGCGGAGGGCCGGCGGGTGCTGCTGCACTGCGTCCACGCCGAGCAGCGCACCCCCAGCGTCGCGCTGCGGTATGCCGTGCGGCAGGGGGCGGACGCGCGCGAGGCGGCGCGCGCGATACAGACAGTGCTGCCGAGCACCCGTGGCTACGGTCGCCTCTGGGAGGCGGCCACCGGCCGCCTGGCGCCGGCAAGCGGTCGGGGCTGAGCCGCGGCGCGGAGGGGCAGCGCAGGCTCAGCCGGCGGGCGGGACAGTGATGGTGCCGTGCTCGAACGCGCCGTGCTCGGTGCCGTCGGCGTCGGTGACCACGTCGCCGACCGGGTAGCCCCAGGTGCCGGTCTCGGCGCCGTCGGCCTTCCACTGGGCCAGCACGCGACCCGTGACGACGTAGGCCTCGCCGCCGCTGAGCGCCCACACCTCGCCGCCGGTGAAGACCTGCCCCACGCCCCGGCTGTCACCGCCGGAGGCCTGGTCGGCGCGCGGGTAGCCCAGCGGCCCGCTCTCCCGGCCGTGCTGCGCCCAGGCGGCGTAGACCGGCTGGCGCACGACCGCCGGGCCGGTGGCCGGGCTGTCGCAGACCGCCCCACCGACGAACAGCTGGATCCACGAGCCGTCGCCGCCGGTGGTGCGGTCGGCCTGGGGGTAGCCGAGCTCACCCGTCTCCCGGCCCAGCGCGACCCACCTGGTCCAGGCGTCGCCGTAGACGGCGGACGTTGCGGTGCTGGGGCTGTCGCACATCACGCCGTGCTCGAACTGCTGCACCCAGGATCCGTCGCGATGGGTGACCAGGTCCCCGTTGGGGTAGCCGAGCACCCCCTTCTCCCGGCCGTGCCGGACCCAGAACGTGTAGGCCCAGCCGTAGACCGCTGACGTGGCGGTCCGCGGGGTGTCACACATCAGGCCGTGCTCGAACGACTGCGTCCAGGTGCCGTCGGCCAGGGTGACCTGGTCACCGTTCGGGTAGCCGAGCCCGCCGTTCTCGCGGCCGTGTCGGGACCAGAACGTGTAGGCCCAGCCGTAGACGGCCGACGTCACGGTGGTCCGGGTGTCGGCGACCAGGCCGTACTGGAACGTCTGGATCCAGGCCGACCCGTCCGGGCGGCTGTTGGCCCGCTCCCCGGTCGGGTAGCCCAGCACGCCGCGGGCGCCACCGTGGGCGGCCCACTTGCCCTGCACCGCGGCATCGACGGCCCGGGCGCCGGTGGAGGAGGTCCAGTAGATCGAGCCGTGCTGGTACGTGACGTACCTGCCCTTGTTGTCCCCGACCGCGCGCTCGGGCCCGGTGGAGGCGCCCAGGTAGGAGCCGTTGGCCCCGAGCGCGTTGTAGCGGGTGAGGATCGCCCCGCACCCCTGCAGGCAGGGCGCGCTGTGCTCGGAGGTCCGGTTGTCCACCAGGGTGGTGGTGGAGCACTGCGCCCACTTGTACGGCGGCACGCAGCTCACCACGCGGCAGGCCACCCCACCGCTGCACTTGATCTGGGTGTTGCACTGGCCGTAGCGGAAGGCGTTGCAGCAGTGCCGGCGCTGGTCACAGCTGCTGCTCGGGCCGGCGCCACACTTGCACGACCAGCAGCGGCTGTCGCAGATGTGGTCGCCGGAGCAGCCGGTGCTGCACGAGGAGCAGGTGGCGTTGCAGTCGACGATGTAGCGATAGCCGCCGCAGCACCAGGAGGAGTCGGCGGCCTTCCACCAGCCGGCGCTGAACGTGCCCGGCGGGCAGGCGTTGACACCGTTGTTGACGGTGCAGCAGAAGACGGTCCAGCCTGCGGAGAAGGTGTTGCCGGGGCCGCAGACGGTGGCGTAGGCGTCCTGCGCCTTGAGCACGTAGTCCTTGGGGTGCGTGACCAGCGCGGAGCCGACGACCGCGGTGCGGACGAGGAAGCCACGCCGGCTGAACCGGCCCAGGGCCCGGGAGGCTCGCTCGACCAGCCGCGCGGCGGGGCTGGACGCGGTGGTGGCCAGCACGAGCGCGGTCGGCGTGACGGCCGGTGTGCCGCCGGCCTCCGGCGCGGTCTGCGTGCTCACATCAGGCTCCATCCACGTTCGACGTTGAGCTGGCTGACCTTGCGGGCAGCGCGGGGCACCACGGCCATCCGGCGGGCGTGGCTGCCCAGGACGACGAAGAGGCAGAAGGCCCGGCCGCCCTCGGTGAAGAAGTGCTGGGCGGCGCTGCGGTCGCCGAAGACGCGCTGCAGCCGCGACGGGGAGAACTGCGAGGGCGCCAGACGCGGCATGCCCTGCGCGGCGTAGAGGCCGTAGCCGGCGTGCTCCGGCTCGAACTCGACCAGCGAGATGAAGATGTCAGCCGGCGTGAGCAGGTCGACCACGCCGCTGCCGAAGTCGCCGCGGTCGGCGGGCAGCGGCCGGGTGCTGGCGTGCAGGATCGGCAGGGTCCGCTCCCCCGCCGCCGGTGTGCGGCGGAAGATCCGGTGGTCCCAGCCGTCGCCCACGGTCACCGACAGGCCGTGGTTGGACAGCCTCATGGCACCTGCTCCCCTCTCGTGACGACCCCTCTCGTGGCGACCCTGCTCAGGACAACCTCCTCATGACAGCCCCGCCGCCCCGACCAGCGCCGCGGCCGCGACGACGAGGGAGGCCTGGGCCAGGCGGTCGGCCGGGCGGGCCCAGCGCTCGAGGGCGGCGAAGACGCGGTAGAGGTCCTCACGCGCGTGGACCCTGGCCAGCAGCGGCACCGGCAGCGCCCGGACCAGGCCGAAGACGGCGCCGACCGCCATCCCCGCACCCAGGTCTCCGGACCAGGCGGCGAGCAGCACGGTGGCGTAGACGGTGGAGCTCGTGACGATCGTGACCACGCCGAAGCCCAGCTGGGAGCCGAAGCCCACGCCATACACCCAGCCGCGGTAGCCCGACATCCAGTTCTCGTCGACCTGGCGGCGCCAGCTCGGCAGGCGGCGGCCGGTGACCCCGCGGTCCAGGAGCAGGCCGGCCACAAGCAGGACGGCCAGGACCGTTGCCGTTGCTGGCGACTCGCGGACGCCGTCGGGCAGCAACGAGCCGACTCCGGCGGCGAGCAGGCCGAGGGTGAGACCCCCGAGGAGGGAGCCGAGCAGGTAGGCGACGACCGTCACCCACCAGCGGGAGGCGCGGGCCCGTTCACCGAACGGGCTGATGCTCGAGAGCATCGACTCGCCTCAAGGCGACCAGGTCGAGCGGACGGCAGCGACCACGGCCATCGGCATCCCCACGGCGAGCGCCACCACGACGGGGCTCATGCGCGGCCGGCCTCGTCGGGCGGTTCGTACATGCTGGCGTGGCCGGGGTGGATGCCGGCGCCGAGCAGCTCGCGGTCGATGCGCGCCAGGTCGTCGCGGTCGTGCGGCGGCGCCCCGACCGGGCCCGGTCCGGTGCGGCCGGCCTTGCGCCGCGCCTCGGCGGTGTCGTCGACGGCCTGGCCCATGAGGTCGGCGACCTGCGCCCACGTGGTCGAGGAGCCCTCGCCGGTGATGACGCCGTCCTCGACGTAGACGAAGTAGGGCGAGCCGGGGACGCCGTAGTCGGTCCACGCACCGGAGGACTGCACGACGTCGAGCCCGTCGCCGGCGAGCTGGCGCAGCCGGGTGATGCTCTCCTCCTCCGGGCCCTTGGCGACCACGAGCAGGGCGGCGTCGCCGGGCACCGCGGTGTGCCCGCGGGAGAGCTCCTCCCAGAACGTCGCGCAGACGGCGCAGCCGCTGGACAGGAAGGCCAGGAGGGTACGCCGGCCGGTCGCCGAGACGGCGACGCTCACCTCCTCGTCGCGCAACGTGGTGCCCACGATGTCGGCGGCGGTGGTGCTCGGCGGGCGGGTGTTGGGCACGACGCCCCGCTCGAGCTGGACGGGGACCGGACCGGAACCGTTGTGCTGCTTGACGTGCCCGTCCGTGTCCTCGAGCTCGAGGCCGGCGCCGAGCTCGTGCAGCGCCTTCATGATGAGGGCGTGGCTGCGCAGCAGGCCCAGCACGAGCAGCCCCAGCAGGGCGATGGCGACGCCCTCGGCGATCACGGCGGCGAGCATCGGCTCATCCTTCCTGCGGGGTGGTCCGCGGGCCGCGGACCGCGGCCGGGGTCGTGGTGGGCAGGACCGCGATGACGAGCCAGGCGAGGAAGGCGACCAGCACGGCATACCCGCCGGTGACGAGCTGCTCGGGGTCGGAGGTGAGCAGCCGGGCCGGTGGCGCGACGGCGGTCACCGCGGCGCCTCCGGCGAGCAGCGCGGTGACGAGCAGGTGGGCCCGTGTCGGCGGGGTGTCGGGCTTGCCGAAGCAGCCGCAGGAGGCGAGGACGCCGCCCTTCGCGAGTGCGAGGGCGACGAAGCCGGTGAAGGTGAGGTAGGCCAGGGCGACGAGGCCGGCGCTGAGGGCGCCAGGACGGGCGATGGCGGCGAGGCCGAGGACGACCTCGGCGGCGGCGATGCCGCGGGTGGTGGCTGGGGCGGTCCCGATGGTGCGGCCGATGGGGAGGCCGACCGACCGCAGGGCGCGGACGAGCGGCAGCGGGTCACGC
>DASSPC010000404.1:0-3142 GCA_035699865.1 Oryzihumus sp.
CTGGCCTGGGCCGACGTGTTCGGCCTGTCCCTGCTCGCCGGGATCGGCTTCACCGTGTCGCTGCTCATCGGCGAGCTCGCCTACGGCCCGGGGTCCCCACGGGACGAGCACATCAAGCTGGCGGTGCTGGCCGGGTCGCTGACCGCCGCCGTGGTGGCCACCGTCGCCCTGCGCCTGCGCAACCGGCACTACCGGCTGCTGTGCGAGGCCGAGGAGGTCGACGCCGACCACGACGGGGTGCCCGACGTCTTCGCGAGCCCGTCGGACCGCGCCGACGGAGCCCCGGGCCGATAGGGTCTTGGCGTGTCAGGGGGACTCCCCAGGGCACCGACCACGGAGGTGACATCGATGACGGCCACCAGCAACGGTCCCACAGCCGCCGGCACCGCTCCCACGGCCACCGGCAACGGTCCCACCGAGCGCACGCTGGGCCAGCTCGTCGCGAGCGCGACCCAGGACATGTCCGCCATCGTGAAGAGCGAGATCGACCTCGCCAAGGCCGAGATCACCGCCGACGCCAAGAAGGCCGCCTCCGGCGGGGCGCTCGTGGCCATCGCCGGCGTGTTCGCCTTCCTGGCGCTGATCCTGCTGCTCATCTCCGCGGCCTACGGCCTCGTCGCGGCGGGCCTGGCCCCCTGGCTGGCGTTCCTCATCGTCGCCGTCGCGCTGCTGGTCATCGGCGGCATCTGCGTGCTGGTCGCGAGGTCGGCCTTCCAGAAGATCCAGGGCAAGCCCGAGCGCACCATCAAGTCCACGCAGGACACGATCGCCGCGATCAAGCCCGGCCACTGACGTCCCCTGTTCCTCCTCCGACCCACCCGAAGGCCTGACCGCACCATGAGCAACGACGCGTCGACCGTGCTCATCGACGGCCCTTGGGAGCACCGGCTCGTCGCCGCCAACGGCGCCCGCTTCCACGTGGCCGAGATGGGCGAGGGTCCGCTGGTCCTGCTGCTGCACGGGTTCCCGCAGTTCTGGTGGGCCTGGCGGCACCAGATGACGGCGCTGGCCGAGGCCGGCTACCGCGCGGCGGCGATGGACCTGCGCGGCTACGGCGGCTCGGACAAGCCCCCGCGCGGCTACGACACCTTCACCCTCGCCGCCGACGTGGCCAGCATGATCCGCTCCCTCGGCGAGACCGAGGCGGTCGTGGCCGGGCACGGTTGGGGCGGGTGGATCGCCTGGTCCATGCCGACCCTGCAGCCCTCGGTGACCAGGGCCGTCGCGGCGGTGGGCATGCCCCACCCGCTGGTGCTGCGCCGGGCCTCGTTCACCGACCCGGGCCAGATGCGCGCCAACGCCTACCTCGGCGGGCTGCAGCGCCCGTTCGTCCCCGAGCGGCAGATGACCAAGGGCCCGGCATACGTCGAGCGGCTGCTGCGACTCTGGTCCTCGCCCGAGAACGCCTGGCCCAGCGAGGAGGAGGCCGAGCGCTACGGCGAGGCGATGGCCATCCCGTTCGTGGCCCACTCCGCGGCGGAGTACTACCGCTGGGTCGTCCGCTCCCAGCTGCGCCTGGACGGGCGCCGGTTCGCCGCCCGGCTGCGCCGGCCGGTCGAGGTGCCGGCGCTGCACCTGCATGGGGTCGACGACGGCGCGGTCGTGGCGTCCGCGGCCACGGGGTCACGCCGTCACGTCAGCGGGCCGTTCGAGGAGCACTTCCTCGCCGGCGCGGGGCACTTCCTGCCCGAGGAGGACCCGCAGGAGGTCAACCGGCTGCTGCTGCGCTGGCTGGCCCACACCGCGGCGCCCCGCACCCCCGCGAGCTGAGCCTCAGCACTCCCGCGAGGTCGACGAAACCCACACATCACCGGGTCGGACGTGTGGGCTTCGTCGACCTGGGCGCCTTGGGAGGGCGGTCAGCCGGCGGCGCACCCGCCGCTGGCCACCGTCTTCGTGGCCGTCCGGCCGGCGTCGAAGACCGGCTTGGCCTCGGACAGGGTCAGGGCGTAGCCGGTGACGTCGTCGTCGAGGGACTTGGCGAAGACCACGCCCACGAGCTTGCCCTGCGGGTCGAGCAGGGGGCCGCCGGAGTTGCCGGGCTCGACCCGGGCGAACAGCGAGTAGACCTGACGCACCGTGCCGGGGTCGCCGTAGATGTCGGCACCCCGGGCGCTGAGCACGTCGCGGATGCGGGCGGGGTCGACGCGGTAGGGCCCGTCGAGGGGGAAGCCGGCGACGGCAGCGCCCTCACCCCGGCCGAGTGCCTCTCCGGTCCTGAGCGGGGCGGCCGGCAGGCCCGGCACGTCGAGGACGGCGAGGTCGCGCTTGGGGTCGAGCACCACGATGTGCGCGACATAGGAACGACCCGACCCGCCGATGCGCACGTGCGGCTCGTCGACGCCGGCGACGACGTGGGCGTTGGTGACCACGTGCTGGGGCGCGTAGACGAAGCCGCTGCCCTCCTGGCCGCGGTTGCACGCCTCGGCGACACCCGTGATCTTGACGATCGAGCCGGACACCTCGGCAATGGCGCGGCCCTTGGCGACGCCGTCGTCCGGCGGGGCGATGGGGATGATCGGCTCGGCGCCCACGCCCTCGAACACCCGCGGGAAGCCCTCGCTGTCGAGCACGCCACGGAACCCGGCGAACAGCCTGGACGTCTGCGGCGGCACGACCCCGTCGATGACCCGGAGGATGCGGGACTCGCCGATGGCCCGGGCGATCGGGGCGGGGGCACCTCCGCGGACGGCACCGGCGATGAACCACACCAGCACCGAGACGGCGACGAGCACGGCGACCGACCCGAGCACCGAGTCGACCTTGCGCGCCTGCTCGCCGTGCACCTGGGAACGCATCCGCGAGCCCAGGTTGACCGCAACCGCCTGACCGACCGAGGCCAGGACGAAGACGCCGAAGACGAGCACCCCCGTGCGCAGCACGGCGACCTGATCCACGGCGTCCCAGTGCTGCATGAGCATCGGCAGCAGCCACATGCCGATCGCCCCTCCGGTGAGGAAGCCGACCAGCGACATGACGCTGATGACGAAGCCCTGGCGGTAGCCGGTGATGGCGTAGCTGACCAGCACCACCGCCAGAAGCAGGTCGACCACGGGCAGGAAACCGATCACGTCGCGCTTTCCTCGGGGTTTGGGCGCCGCCACTCCCGGGTGAAGCGCTCGGGCAGCGGGCGTCGCTGGTC
>DASSPC010000405.1:0-3668 GCA_035699865.1 Oryzihumus sp.
GCGTCGGTCGCCGCCCGCCCGGCCAGCCACGACCCGAGCACGGCACCGGCGCCGAACACCGCCTGCACCACGCCGAAGCCGGTGGCGCTGGCGTGGAGGTCGTCCCGGACGAGGAACACCTCGGCCACGTTGACGCCCTCCAGCACGACGACGAACGGCATCATCCAGACGAACGTCACCCACAGCAGCCGGTCGCGCCGCATCAGGCGCAGCCCGTCCAGCGCCCGCGCACGGGCCCGCTGCGCACGCTCGGTGAGGGCCGGCTCGGCCGCCGAATGCCGCCCACCCCGGCGGGTGTGCACCAGGGCGGCCGCGAGGAGGAGTCCGGTGAACGAGGTGGCATCCACCCACAGCGCGGCCGGGACGCCCCAGGCGCCCACGAGCAGGCCGCCGGCGGTGGCGCCGACCACGCCGGTCGCCGCCAGCAGCCCCTGCTGCAGGGCACTGACCCGACCCATGTCCTCGTCGCCGACGATGCGCGGCAGCAGCGCGCCCCAGGTCGGGTTGCTCACGGCCTGACCCAGCTGCAGCAGCACGACCAGGGCCACCGTGGCTGCCAGGCCGTCCACGAGGGCCAGGCCGGCACACGCCAGCAGCTCGACGCTGGTGCTGGCCAGCAGCACACGGCGCGAGTCGAACCGGTCCGAGATCTGCCCCGCCGCCCCCATGAGCAGCACCGGCGGCAGGCTGAACGCGGCGAGGAGCACGGCCATCCCTGCCGTGCCGGAGCCCTGGTCGTGGACCCGCAGGACCAGGGCGAACAGGGCCAGGGCGTCACCGACGTAGGACAGGGCCCGGGCCGGCATGACCAGGCGGAGGTCCCGGTGACGCCACAGCGACCGGTTCGCGGTCGCCGACTTGTGAAGGGTTTGCTTCATAGTTTGTGAAGGTACTGTTTCACATCTGCCGGGTCAACCCTTACGCTTCACGACATGGCACCCCGCCCCCCGCAGCAGAAGGTCGTCACCCTGACCGACCCCAAGGCCATCCGGGCACTGGCCCACCCGGCCCGGCAGCGGGTGATCGACGAGCTCTACGGCGGCGCGGTGCTCACCGCCACCGAGGCCGCGCGGCTGTGCGGCCTCACCCCCTCGGCAATGAGCTACCACCTGCGTGCCCTGGAGAAGTGGGGCATCGTCGTGCGCGACGAGGCCGGCGACGACGCCCGCGAGCGCCCCTGGCGTGCCGCCGCCCGGGACCTGCGCATCGAGCACTCCGCCCACGCCCGCTCCACGCCGATGGCCACCAAGGCCTTCGCCAGCACCTTCATGGCGCCGCTGGTCGAGGAGATCGGGGCCTGGGCGGCCAGCGACCGTCGCGGGAGGGACGACGGCACCGCCATGGCGCGGGGCCGGATGTGGCTGACGACCGCGGAGGCCAAGGCCCTGGTCGACCAGGTCAGCGCCCTGATGGAGCCCTACGAGGCGCGGACCGCCGCGGACCACCCCGAGGGCGCCGCCCAGTTCAGCAGCTTCTGGTCCCTGCTGCGCCGCCCGGACGACGCGGCCGCGGAGTAGCGCGGCGCCGGCCTGTCAGGCCGAGCCGGCACCCGCCCATCCCGGGTCGACCTCGAGGCCGTCGCGCTCGTCGTCCCACGCCGCCGCGCTGATCCGCCACCCGTCGGCGGTCCGGACCAGCTGCAGGGTCTTCATCCCCCGCGCGGTGAACGGAGTGCCGTCCTGCACCCCTGCCTTGGCGTAGCTGCAGAAGTGCTGGGCGATGTCGCCGAACACCTCGGTGCGCCCGTGCACCTCCCACTCGTGGAAGTCGACCAGTGTGCCGCCGGTCAGCAGCGCCCGGCGCGGCGCGATGAAGCTCTCGACCCCGTAGACGGCGGGCACGAGGCCGCAGGTCCGCACGATCACCGCCTCGGGGAGGAACACGCCGCGGAGCGCCTCGAGCCGGGCGGCGCTGTCCGGTCCGGAGGTGAACGCGGCGAAGAACGTCCGCACGACGTCCGCGATCGCCGCCCGGTCTGCCTCGGTGCCGGCCACCGCGCCGGTTCCCGTGCTCACGCGAACCCCGGAGCCACGCGCTGCCACGGCGCGAGGGCCTCGAGCTGGGCGGCCACCCCGATCAGCCGGGACTCCCGACCCGCCGGCGCCACGAGCTGCACCGCCAACGGCATCCGTCGGTTGTGGCCGCCGATCGGCACGGTCATCGCCGGGTAGCCGGCGAGGTTCCACGGGCCCTGGAAGGGCGCGTACCGGGTCGAGGCCAGGACGTTGGCCAGCCAGCCCTTCTCGTGCCACCGGGCGGCCGGCGGGGGCGACGCCGCGAGCGCCGGGGTGACCAGCACGTCATACCGCTCGAAGAACGGCTCGACCGCGGCCCGCCACCGCTCGCGGGCCCCGTCCTTGACCAGGCCGCGCTGCTGCAGGAGCCGCCCGAGCCCGATGTGCCCCCTGGTCCGGCGCTGCAGCAGCTCCGGGTCGAGCCCCTCGGCCTCCTGGGCGGCACCGGCGAACCAGCGCGCGGTCATCTCGTTCATCGAGCCCGGCCGGTAGGGCGGGTCGGCGTCGCGCACCGTGTGGCCGGCCTGGCGCAGCAGCTCACCCGCCTTGCCGGCCGCGCGTCGCTGGTCGGCACCCACCGGTACGCCGGGCAGCGGAGGCCGCGTGGACACGGCCACGCGCAGGATGCCGGCCGAGGTGGACACGCGGGCGAGGTCGGGTCGCTCGGCGAGGACCGAGAGCAGCAGGGCGGCGTCGGCGACCGTGGTGGCGAGGGGCCCGTGCGTGGACATGCCGTACCAGCCCTCGGACGGCTCGGCGACCACCCCGGCGCCGGGCTTGATGCCGACCAGGCCGCAGCACGCCGCGGGGATGCGCACCGAGCCCATCCCGTCCGAGCCGTGCGCCAGGGGCACCAGCCCGGCGGCGACCGCGGCGGCACTGCCACCGGAGGAGCCGCCGGGGGTGCGGGTCAGGTCCCACGGGTTGCGCGCGGTGCCCTCGGCGGAGTCGGTCATCGGCCAGATGCACAGCTCGGGCACCCGGGTCAGGCCGACGACGACCGCCCCGGCGGCACGCAGCCGCTGGACGACCACGTGGTCGGCGTCGGCCGGCTCGCGGGAGGTCGCCCGGGACCCGTCCTCGGTCCGCTCGCCCGCGACGGCCACGTTGTCCTTGACGGCCACGGGCACCCCGGCGAGCGGCAGGCCCTCGAGGGCGCCGCGACCGGCGAGCTCGGCGGCCTCCCGCCGGGCCTCCCGGGTGCGGATCCGGCGGAACGCGCCGATGCGCGGGTCGTGGGTCGCGATGCGGTCGAGCGCGGCCTCGGTGGTGAGGCGGGGGTCGAGGTCGCCGGCGTGCACGGCCGCGGCGATCCCGGTGGCGGTGTCGGGCTGCGGGGTCACACCCCGGACGCTAGGTGAGGACGCTCCCTCCCGCCACAGGCGAACGGACGTCACCCGGCGTGGCGCGCACCCGGCATACCCGCCGCGGGCGTCAGTCCTGCGGGGTGGACGGCGCCGGGGTGGTGCCGTCGGGGCCCGGGAAGCTGACGCTCGGCGCGGTGCGGGCGGCCTCCTCGGCCTCGAAGTACTCCTCGCGCGTGATGTGGAACATCGAGGCGAAGATGTTGGACGGCACCGTCTCGACCTTGGTGTTCAGCTCGCGGACGTTGGCGTTGTAGTAGCGCCGGCCGGCGGCGATGCGGTCCTCGGT
>DASSPC010000406.1:0-8327 GCA_035699865.1 Oryzihumus sp.
CAGCAGCAGGTCCAGCGGCAGCCGCAGCGAGTAGCCGCGGACCTGGATGTCACGCTCCTCCAGCACGTTGAACAGCGCCACCTGGATCCGCTCGGCCAGGTCGGGCAGCTCGTTGAGGCCGAACACGCCCCGGTTGGTGCGCGGCACCAGCCCGTAGTGGACCGTCTCGGGGTCGCCCAGCGTGCGCCCCTCGGCGACCTTGACCGGGTCGACGTCGCCGATGAGGTCGCCGACCGAGGTGTCCGGCGTCGCCAGCTTCTCGGAGTAGCGCTCGGTGCGGTGCCGCCACACCACCGGCAGGGCCTCGCCCACCTCGTCGACGAGCCGGCGGCAGCGCACGCAGACCGGGTCGGTCGGGTCGTCGTTGATCTCGCAGCCCTCGACGACGGGCGACCACTCGTCCAGGAGCCCGGCGAGGGAGCGCATCAGCCGGGTCTTGCCCTGGCCGCGCTCGCCCAGCAGCACCAGGTCGTGCCCGGCCAGCAGCGCCGTCTCCAGCTCGGGCAGGACGGTGTCGTCGAAGCCGACGATCCCGGGGAAGGCCGGCTCGCCCGAGCGCAGCCGCGCCAGCAGGTTGGCCCGGATCTCCTCCTTGACCGTCCTCGGCTCCCACCCGGAGGCGCGCAGCTCGGCGAGGGTGGTGGGCAGCGCGGAGAGCGTCATGCCTTCGACACTACGTCGCGGCGTCAACCCCCTCCCGCCAAAACCGCTGGCGTCAGCGCCAGTCCGGTGGCGGCCCAGGGGTCAGCTCGGGGTCCGAGGCGTCGAACGTGCGCACCGGTCCCGGCCCCGTCCTCGGCCCCTCGAAGCGCACCGTGACCAGCGAGCGCCCCGAGCCCCAGACCCAGCCCGCGCCCTGGGCGGCGTGGACGACGTCCTGGCCCGGTCGCCATACCTGCGCTGCCGGTGCTGCGGGGGCCTCCGCCTCCTCCGGCTCCTCGGCCACCTGCTCGTCCGGGGTGGTGAACAGGTCGTCCTGGACGAAGTCGGACAGCCCGGAGACGCCCACCCCGAGCAGACGCACGCCGTCGGCGACGTCCACCTCCGCCAGCAGCTTGTATGCCGTGTGGGCCAGCGCGCGCCCGTCGTCCGTGGCCTGGGGCAGGGTCATCGAGCGGGTCAGCGTGCTGAAGTCGTAGCGGCGCAGCTTGAGCGTCACCGTCCGGCCGGCCGTGTTGGCCTTCCGCAGCCGGGCGCCGACCCGGGCGGTGAGCAGGTCGATCTCGCGGCGCAGGGCTCCGGGGTCGGTGACGTCGCGGGCGAAGGTCTCCTCCGCCGAGACGCTCTTGGCCTCCCGCTCGGCGACCAGCACCCGGTCGTCCTGCGCCCGGGCGAGCCGGTGCAGCGACTGGCCGTGGGCCTGGCCGAAGAGGCTGAGCAGGTCGGCCAGCTCCAGGCGGGCCAGGTCGGCCACGGTCTCCACGCCCAGCGGACGCAGCCGCTCGGCGGTGGCGGGGCCGACCCCGCCGAGGCTGCGGACCGGCAGCGGGTGCAGCACGGCGAGCTCCTCGCCGGCGTCGACCACGGTGAGCCCGTCGGGCTTGCGCAGCTCGGAGGCGACCTTGGCCAGCATCTTGGAGCTGGCCACGCCCACCGAGGCGGTCAGCCCGCCGGTCAGCTCGGCGATCCGGGCGCGGAGCCCCTCGGCCAGCTCCGTGACCGCCTCGACGGTGGGGTCGAAGCCGGGGATCTCGGCCAGGTCGACGTAGGCCTCGTCGATGGAGACCTGCTCCACCAGCGGTGAGCACTCCCGCAGGACATCCATGACGACCCCCGAGGACAGCCGGTAGGCCTCGAACCGCCCCGCGAGGAACGCCGTCCCGGCCGGTCCGCGACGTCGGGCCTCGGCGGTCGGCATGGCCGAGCGGATGCCGTAGCGCCGGGCCTCGTAGGAGGCCGTCGCGACCACCCCGCGCCCGCCCACCCCGCCGACCACGACCGGCTTGCCGCGCAGCGAGGGCTTGTCGCGCTGCTCCACGGCACTGAAGAAGGCGTCGAGGTCGAGGTGCATGACGCTGGGCCGGGACCGCATCGGCGCCTCACCTCCTGACTCGTGGGACCCCCATTCTCCGGGTCGCCCCCGACGGCCGGTGGTAGACATCGACCCATGACCACCTCGACCCTGACCCTGCCGGACGGCCGTGTGCTGGAGTACGTCGAGGGCGGTGACCCCGCCGGCGTGCCCACACTGGTCCACCACGGCACCCCCGGTGGCCCGGTGCTCGACCCGGGGTGGGAGTCCAGCGCCCGCGAGCACGGCCTGCGCCTGGTCCTCGCGGCCCGCCCGGGGTATGCCGGGTCGACGCGCCACCCGGGGCGGTGCGTCGCCGACGTCGTCGTCGACACCGTCGCGCTCGCCGACCACCTCGGTGTCGACCGCTTCCTCACCTGGGGCTGGTCCGGCGGCGGGCCGCATGCGCTGGCGTGTGCCGCCCTGCTGCCCGAGCGGGTGGTGGCCGCGGCGACGCTGGCGGGCGTCGCGCCATACGACGCCGACGGTCTGGACTTCATGGAGGGCATGGGCGAGGGCAACATCGAGGAGTTCGGCCTCGCCCTGGAGGGCGAGGAGGCGCTGCGGCCACTGGCACAGGAGCAGGGCGCGGCGATGGCGGACGTGACACCCGCGGAGCTGGCCGAGGCGATGGCGCCGCACCTGACCCCGGTCGACGCCGCCGAGATCACCGGTCCCGGCACCATCGGGGCGACGCTGGCCGCCCAGACGCGGACCGGCTTCGCCGCCGGCGTCGACGGCTGGGTGGACGACGACCTGATGTTCACCCGGCCCTGGGGGTGCGGCCTCGCCGACGTCAAGGTCCCGGTGCTGCTGCTGCAGGGCCGGCAGGACGCGATGGTGCCGTTCGGCCACGGCGAGTGGCTGGCCCGGCAGCTCGACGGCGTCGTCGACGCCCGGCTGACCGAGGAGGACGGCCACCTGACCCTGGTGACGCGGCGCCTCCCCGAGGTGTTCGCGTGGCTGCGCGCCCGGTGGGACGCCGCCGCAGGCTGAGGCCCGTCTGCCGGGTTTCGCTTTCCCCGCGCCGAGGGGGCGGCCCCGGCGTAGCGTCAGCCTGGCCGGAGCCCCGGAACGTCACAGACCCCTGGAGCGTGCCATGAGCCTGTCCCCGAGCGAGACCGCCGTCGTCCTCATCGAGTACCAGAACGACTTCACCTCCGAGGGCGGGGCGCTGCACGGCGCCGTCGCCGACGTGATGAAGCAGACCGACATGCTGGCCAACACCAAGGCCGCGGTCGAGGCCGCCCGGGCCGCCGGCGCGACGGTCATCCACGCGCCGATCAGCTTCGCCGAGGGCTACGGGGAGATCACCGCCCAGCCCTACGGGATCCTCGCCGGGGTCGTGGAGAACAACGCCTTCGTCAAGGGGTCCTGGGGCGCCGAGATCGTCGAGGACGTGGCCCCGCAGCCGGGCGACATCGTCATCGAGGGCAAGCGCGGGCTGGACACCTTCGCCAGCACCAACCTCGACTTCATCCTGCGCAGCAAGGGGATTCGCAACGTCGCCCTCGGCGGCTTCCTCACCAACTGCTGCGTCGAGTCCACGATGCGCTCGGCCTACGAGCGGGGGTTCAACGTCTTCACGCTGACCGACTGCGTCGCGGCCACCTCGGCCGAGGAGCACGAGAACGCCATCGCCAAGGACTACCCGATGTTCAGCCACCCGGTGACCTCCACCGAGTTCCTGTCCTCCCTCGACGGTGAGGCCGAGCTGGCCGACTCCAGTCGCCGATACAGCTGACCTCGGCCGCGCCTGCCGGGTCACGGCGGGCATGGGGGCGGCGCTAGGTTCTGTGCATGGCCCGCCCCCATGCCGCCGCCATCGTCGAGGATGCCGTCCACCGCCGCGTCGAGACACGGCTGCGCCGGCGCGGGTGGGGCACGCGCACGATCACCTACACCGGTTACGGCTCAACGGATTTCGTCCGGGTGATCGCCCGGGTCGTCCTCGGCCGGATCGGCGACGACGCGCCGGGCTCGGCCGACGTGGACGCCAGCGACGGCGAGCTGCGCCGGGCCGAGGAGGTGCGCCGCGGCTGGCGGGCGTTCGTCACGGCCCCGGCCATGGACGTGCCCGTCACGGTGCGGGTGAACGGCCGGTCCGTGACCACCCGCACCGACCGCGGCGGCTACATCGACACCCGCGTGCCCGAGCCCGGCCTGGCGCCCGGCTGGCACGAGGCCACGATCGAGGCCGAGGGGGCCGAGCCGGCGACCGCCTCGGTCCAGGTGATCGGGCCGGAGGTGACGTTCGGCCTGGTGAGTGACATCGACGACACGGTCATGGTCACCGCACTGCCCCGGCCGATGATCGCCGCGTGGAACACCTTCGTGCGCCACGAGCAGGCGCGCCGGGTCGTGCCGGGCATGGCCCCGATGTATCGCGCGCTGCTGGACGAGGCGCCCGGGTCGCCGATCTTCTACCTGTCCACGGGGGCGTGGAACACCGCGCCGACCCTCACCCGCTTCCTCGAGCGCTGCGGCTACCCGGCCGGCCCGCTGCTGCTCACCGACTGGGGCCCGACCAACACCGGGTGGTTCCGCAGCGGGCAGGAGCACAAGCGCGCCGCCCTGCGCCGGCTGGCCCGGGAGTTCCCGCAGGTCCGGTGGATCCTCATCGGCGACGACGGGCAGCACGACCCCAAGATCTACGGCGACTTCGCCTCCGAGCGGCCCGAGCGCGTCGAGGCCATCGCCATCCGCGAGCTGACGCCCGCCGAGCAGGTCCTCTCACACGGCATACCGGTGTCGAACGAGGAGTTCGCGCCGCGGACGCGGCGCAGCGTGCCGGTCTGCCGGGCCCCCGACGGCTACGGGCTGCTCCGGTTGCTGCGCGCCGCGCGTTCCTGAGGTCGGCGTTCCCGGCGGTCGCAGCCCCGCTGCGTCCGTCAGCCGCGGTGGGCTGGCTCGACAGGGGCCTCGTCGGGGGTGGGGATGAGGTCTGCGGGCACCAGGGACCAGACGGTGAGGTCGACCCGGCCCGCGTGGATGACGCCCGCGTTGCGGGCGATCCCCTCGCGCTGGAAGCCTGCCTTCTCGGCGACCCGCTCCGAGCCGGTGTTGCCCGTGGCGGTGAGCAGCTCGACCCGCTCGAAGCCCTGGTCGGTCAGCGTCCAGCTGGCGAGCAGACGCACGGCGGCAGTGGTCACCCCACGGCCGCGCACCCAGGGCGCCGCCCAGTAGCCGGTCTCGGTGGTGCGGGCGGTCCAGTCCGTCTTCTTCAGGTCGATGGCACCGGCCAGCCGGCCGTCGACCTCGATGGCGCGCACCAGCCCGGCGCCGCTGTCGCGCTGCGTGACCGCGAAGGTCTCGACGAACCAGCGGGCGTCGTGCCGGCTGTAGGGCCGGGGCAGCGGCAGCCAGCGCTGGGTCTCCTCGTCCGCGCAGGCCTCGGTGATGGCGTCGAGGTCGGCCTCGGTGAAGGGACGCAGGCTCACGCCCTCGCCTTCGAGCGTGACGTCGTCGAACTGGGAGGTCTGGGTCGCGGCGGCCATGCCCGAATAGTGCCGGACACCAACGCCTTCCGCGTAACCCAATAGCTGCCGGTCTGCCTCAGAACGGTGGTGGACCAAGCTCCGCCACGGTCGCGCCGTCCCTGCGCCGGTGGTCGGGCGTCCGTGGAGCGTCGGTCAGGTCGTCCGCGGTCAGTGGGGCGTCGAGCGGGTCTTCGGAGGTCAGTGGGGCGCTGATCAGGTCGTCGGCGGTCAGTGGGGTGTCGATCAGGTCGTCGGCGGTCAGTGGAGCGTCGAGCGGGTCGTCGTAGACCCAGGGCCGGGTGACGTAGGTGCGTCCGGCGACGGAGCGCCAGTGCACGCGCCCGTCGCGGGTCATCGTCGAGCTCCACCAGCCGTGGCTCTTGAGGTTGTGGTGCCGCCGGTGCTTGGCGGCCAGGTTGGTCGGGTGCGTCGGCCCGAGGGGCCAGGCGATCTCATGGTCGAGGTCGCACCGGCGCGCCTCCAGTTCGCACCCGGGGCCGCGGCAGACCCCGTCGCGGTGGACGACCAGCTCGCGGATCCGGGATGTGGGCACGTAGCGCTCGGTGCCGAGGTCGAGCAGCTCGCCGGTGACCGGGTCGGTGACCAGCCGGCGCCAGACCGATCCGGCCGCGGTGGCGATCTCGCGGACGTGATGGGCCTGGACGAACCCGTGGCCGGGGATCTCACCCGTGCCGTCGGTGACGCCCAGCAGGGTCGCGAGGGAGACGGTGACGGTCACGTGGGCGGCCGGCGGGCGTCCGAGCGAGCGGTAGCGCTCGTCGTCGGTGACCCAGCCGTAGAGCAGCAGGTCGAGCGCCACGTCGGAACAGATCGCCTCGTGGGCGCGCTGGTCGGCCATGCCCTCGGCCTTGAGCCGGCGCGCGATCGCCTCGATCCGCTCGCGCGCGGCGACGACTCGCTCCCCTTCACCGGTGATCTCCAGCCACCCGGTCCCGTTGGGCCGCAGGTCCGAGCGGACCCGGCGGCGGGACACGGCGTCGGCGCGGGCGCGTCGCGGGTATTCGCTGTCGTGCAGGACCAGCTGTCGCCGCAGGCGCCGGCGCAGCGTGGCGTGGGAGATCGGCCCTTCGCTGTCCCTGGTCCCCAGAACGCGTGCAGCGATCCCGTCGGCCACGCTCGGCGGGCAGTGACGGGTCTCCTCGAAGAGCAGCCGCGCGCGGTAGGCGGACAGGCAGCCGGAGTGCATCCGCTCGCGGACGGTCGAGGTGCGCTCCGCCTCGGAGAGGGCGAACGACACCCGGGCGCGGCACTCGGTGTAGCCCATGCCGGTGGCCGCCTCGATCTCCGACGCTGCGGCCTGGGCGGCCTCCTCGCGCACCCGCTCCCACTCGTCATCGGTCCGCGGCCGCCTCTCAGCGGAGGCGCACAGGTCGTCGTGGGCCTCGAACACCCGCCACGCCAGCGCTCGGGTGCACTCGAGCGAGACGGCGTCGACCCACGCCTTGACCGCCTCGCCGGCCTCGATCACCCGCAGCGCCTCGTCCGCGGAGAACCACTGCGCCTCGGAAGGAGCGTCGGCGCGCATCACCCGGACGAGGGCGTCGAGCACCTCCCGTGGCATCGCCGACCTGCGGTCAAGCTGGTCCCCCATCTGCGGCACCCCCCAGCGCCATGATTCGAACGTGTGTTCTATTCTACGTGGCGATCCGCCCCCGGTCAAGGCCCCGTCAGTCGCCGGGCCACTCCCCGGTCCAGCGCTCGAACGTCCGCGCGCCGCCGCGGTCGATCGCCGCCTTGACGACCGCGAACAGCGCGCCCTGGAGGGCCGCCGCCAGGAGCACCTCGCGCATCGGGTACTCGGACTCCAGTGCCTTGGGCGCGTCACCGTCGGACCCGACCGCGGCGCGCTTCCACACCTGCTTGAACAGCGCGCCCGCCACGATGCCGCCGACGATGCTGCCGGCGAGTCCGACGGGGCGATAGAGCACCTTGGCCGCGGTGCTGCCCTCCTGCTCAGCCCTCACGTGCTGACGAATGGTCATGCCGTTCCTCCTCCTTCGGGTCGGCTCCGGGGACGTCGGCCTCGCGGCCGCGGCTCTCCCGCAGCCGGCGGGCGCGCTCGAGGTCCTCGGCCTCCTTGGTTTCGGCCTTCTCGATCTTGCGGGTGTCGCGCGGCGGCAGCTGGACCCTGCGCTCGGCGGGCAGGCCGGCCTGCAGCTCCCGCCCACGTTCGAGCTCGGAGTTCAGCTCGCCACCGAAGAGCAGCGCCAGGTTGGTGATCCACAGCCACAGGAGGAGCACCACGGCCCCGGCGAGGGTGCCGTAGGTCTTGTCGTAGCTGGAGAAGTTGGCCACGTAGAAGCCGAACCCCGCCGACGCCAGGACCCAGACGACGATCGCGAGGACGGCGCCCACGCTGGTCCAGCGGAACCTCGGCTGCTCCACATTCGGTGTGGCGTAGTAGAGGATCGCGACGATCGCGATGACGGCCACGAGCATGACCGGCCACTTGGCGACGTCCCACACGAGCACCGCGGTGCTGCCCAGGCCGACGGCGCTGCCCACGGCCCTGGCTGCCGGACCGGTCATCACGAGCGCGAGCGCCACCACCGCGGAGAGGACCACGGCAGCGAGGGTGACCAGCAGCAGCACGGGGCGCAGCTTCCAGAACGGCCTGCCCTCGCGGATCCCGTAGATCCGGTTCATCGCGCGGCCGAACGCACCGACATAGCCCGATGCCGACCACAGGGCAGCCAGCAGGCCGAACACGAAGGCGAAGCCGGCGGTGTGGGTGTGCTGGCTCAGCGACTCCAATGCCGGCCGCAACGTCCCGACGGCCGTGCCGGCCCCGACCTGGCGCAGGATGCCCAGCAGGG
>DASSPC010000407.1:0-2862 GCA_035699865.1 Oryzihumus sp.
TCGCCCTCGTCCCGCTCCAGGGTCTGGAAGTGGTTGATGAGCAGGATGCCGTTGCGGGCGGCGATGCCGAAGACGGTGAAGAAGCCGACCAGCGATCCCAGGGAGAGGACGCCGCCAGTGAAGTAGGCCGACAGCACCCCGCCGACGAGGGCCATGGGCAACGTGGCGAAGATGAGCAGCGCCAGCCGCCACCGGCCGAACGAGGCCTGCAGCAGCATCAGGATGGCGAAGCCCGCCAGCGCCGCGGACCCGAACAGGGTGTTCTGCGCCGACTGCCGTTCCTCGTACTCGCCGATGACCTCGGCGTGGTAGCCCTCCGGGAAGCTGACCGCATTCACCTTGTCCTGGATCTGCTGCACGATCGAGCCCAGGTCGCCGCCGGTGAAGCTCGCCCCGACGTCCAGCCGGCGGGAGCCGCCTTCGCGCTCGATGCTGTTGGGGTTCGGCCGAAGCGCCACCGTGGCGACGTCCTTGAGGTGGACGCGCTTGCCCGACGTGGTGTCGAGGACGATGTTCTGGATGGCGGTGACGCTGTTGCGCGTCGAAGGCGTGCTCCAGACCACCGTGTCGTAGGCCTTGCCGGCGCGGAAGATGTCACCGACCTCCTCCCCGGCGACGAGGGTCGAGGCTGCCCGACGCACGTCGCCGGGCTTGATCCCGTACTGCTGGGCCTTGGCCAGGTTGACGGTGACCTCGATCTGGGGGACGTCGGTCGAGATGTCGACGTGGGCGTCGACCGTCCCGGGCACGGCGGCGACGAGCTTCTGGATCTCGGCGGCCTTCTCGCGCAGGACGTCGAGGTTCTCCCCGAACACCCGGACGATGATCGGTTCCTTGCCGCCGGTCAGGACCTCCTGGATGCGTTCGTCGAGGTAGGTCTGCACCTCCCGGAACAGTCCGGGGTGCTGTTCGGCCACGGCATTGACCTTGTCGAGCGTCGCCTCGTAGTCGACCGAGGGGTCCAGGCTGATCCAGTTCTCGCCGAGGTTGACCCCGGCCACTTCCTCGCCCAGCAGCGCCTGTCCGATGTGGGCGCCGAAGGACCGCACCCCCGGTATCGCGCGCAGCTCCTTGCTGACCGTGGCCGTGCTCCGCGCCATCTCCGCGTCGGAGGTCCCCGGCGTCGTCACCCAGTGCATCAGCAGGTCGCGTTCCTTGAAGGCGGGGAACAGCGACTGGCCCAGGTGGGGCACCGCGACCACCGCGGCGATGGTGAGCACGCCGAAGGCGGCGTAGACCCGTCGGGGCCGGCGGATCACGCGGGCCAGGAGCCAGGTGTAGCCCCGCTGCAGCCACTTCACGACCGGCGACTCGTGGCGCTCGATGGGGGCCTTGCGGAGCAGGATCAGGGTCAGCGCCGGCGTGACGGTCAGCGCGACGACCATCGAGGCCATGATGGCCAGGGTGTAGGACCAGGCCAGCGGCCGGAAGAACGCGCCGGTCAGCCCCTGGAGCAGGAACACCGGGATGCTCGCCGCCACGATGATCAAGGTGGCGTAGACGATCGGGCTCCGGACCTCCAGGGAGGCCTCGAGGATGATCGACGCGGTCGACCGGTCGCTTCCGGCACGACGATGCTGTCTCAGCCGTCTGACGATGTTCTCGACGTCGATGATGGCGTCGTCGACCACTGCGCCGAGGGCTATCACGATGCCGGCGAGCGTCATCGTGTTGACCGTGTCCCCTCTCAGGTAGAGCACCAGCATCGTGGCGACGAGGGACAGCGGGATGGTGATGAGGCTGATCAGGGCCACCCGCCACTCGAACAGGAACAGGCCGAGGATCACCACGACGAGCAGGAAGCCCAGGACCAGCGCCTGCGTGAGGTTGGAGATGGCCAGCTTGATGAAGTTGGCCTGCTGGAAGATCGTCGTCTGGAACTGGATGTCGGGCAGGCCCGGCTGCAGCTGCTTGATCGCGTCCTCGACGCCCTGGGTCATCTGCATCGTGTTGGCCCAGGGGAGCTTCTCCACCACGAGCAGGATGCCCGGGTTGTCGTTGATGATCGCGTCGCCGAACAGCGGCTGGTTCGTCTCCTCCACGGTGGCGACGTCGCCGAGCTTGACGGGGTCCTTGCCGCCGGCGCGCACCGGCACCTGGGCCATGTCGGAGGCTGTCGTGATGGGCAGGACGTTGCGGACGTTGAGCCGCTGGTTCGGGGTCTCGATGTTCCCCCCGGTGCCGATCACCGCGCCGCTGGAGAACTTGAGCAGGCCCGAGTCGACGGCGTCGGAGGTCACCTGCATGACCTGGTCGAGGGTCACGTCGTGGTTCTGCAGCTTCGGCGGGTCGACCTGGACGGTCATCAGCTGCAGCCGCTCGTTCCAGATGGCGACGTTGGCGACGCCCGGGACCTGCAGCAGCCGGGCCCGGATGGTCCAGTACGACATCATCGACATCTCGATGAGGGAGTGGCTCTTGGACGTCATGCCGATCTGCATGGCCCGTCCGGTGGCCGACACGGGGGCGAGCATCACGGGGGGAGCGGCCCAGGTGGGCAGGTTGGGGATCACGGTGGCCAGGCGCTCCTGGACCAGCTCCCGGTCACGGAACAGGTCGGTGTCAGGCTTGAAGACCAGCTCGATCGAGTTCAGCTGCGGCACCGACTTCGAGCGCAGGTCGTCCAGTCCCTGCAGGCCGTAGAGAGCCTGTTCCAGGGGGACGGCGACCAGCTGTTCGACGTCCGAGGTCGACAGGCCCAGGCAGGCCGTCTGGATGACGACCCGGGGTGGGGCGAACTCGGGGAAGACGTCCACCCGCATGGACGACAGGGACGAGATACCCACCGTCATCATCGCCACCGCGGCTGCCACCACGATGTAGCGGAAGCGCAGGCTGCCGCCGACGATGCGGCGCATCAGA
>DASSPC010000408.1:0-5919 GCA_035699865.1 Oryzihumus sp.
CGACCGTGGAGCAGATCCGGGTCAAGTTCCAGCGCCGCCGCGAGGGCACCGGCAGCATCGACCGGTTGCTGCGCCGCCTGCTCGGCCTCGAGGCCAAGATGCGGCAGTACCGCGACGGGGCCACCTTCGTGCGCGCCGTCACGGACCGGGTCGGCGTCGACGGCTTCAACACCGTGTGGACCTCGCCGGAGACCCTGCCCAAGCCTGCCGAGATCGAGGACCCGCAGGCCTGGGTCACGCGCGTCCACGGATGACCGGACCCCACCCGGCCGTCGCCGCGACCCGGGTGGCGGTCCGACTGGCGCTGGCCGAGGCCGGCCCCGGCCACCGCGTCCTCGTCGGGTGCAGCGGTGGCGCCGACTCCCTGGCCCTGGCCGCCGCGGTCGCCTTCGAGGCGCCCCGGCTCGGCGTGGTCGCCGGGGCCGTGGTCGTCGACCACCAGCTCCAGCCCGGGTCGGCCGGGGTCGCCGCCTCGGCCGCCGGGCAGTGCCGGGAGCTCGGCCTCGAGCCGGTCGAGGTCGTGACGGTGCAGGTCGCCGGTGGCGGGAGTGGCCCCGAGGCGGAGGCGAGGCGAGCGCGATACGCGGCGCTGGAGCAGGCCGCGGACCGGCTGGGCGCCGCGCAGGTCCTCCTGGGGCACACCCGTGACGACCAGGCCGAGCAGGTGCTGCTGGGGCTGGTCCGGGGCTCCGGCGCCCGTTCGCTGGCAGGCATGCCGGCGCGCCGCGGCCGGCTGGTGCGACCGTTCCTGGCCCTGGACCGGGCGACCACGCGCGCGGCGTGCGACGCCCAGGGGCTGACGCCGTGGGAGGACCCGCACAACGCCGACGAGACCTACCTGCGCGTGCGGGCCCGGCGGCTGCTCGGCGAGCTGGAGGCGGCGCTCGGCCCCGGGGTCGCCGCCGCGCTGGCCCGCAGCGCCGACCTGCTGCGCCAGGACGCCGACGCCCTGGACGAGCTCGCGCGCACCGCGCGCGCGGGGCTGGGGGAGGGGCCGTGGGAGGCGGGTGCCCTTGTCGCGCTGCCCCGTGCGGTGCGGACGCGGGTATGGCGGTCGCTGGCCACCGAGGCCGGCTCACCACCCGGGGCGCTGTTCGCGGTGCACGTCGACGCGCTCGACGCACTCCTGACCGACTGGCACGGGCAGGGGCCGGTCGACCTGCCCGGCGCCGTGCGCGCCCGCCGGTTCGACGGGCGGGTCACGCTGGAGCCGTCGCGTCCGGTTGAATAGAGGCTTCGTGTCCCCCCAGCTGTTTGGAGAAGTCGTGGACGCTGCCCACATGGGAGCCGACCTCGAGTGCGTGCTGATCACCGAGGAGGAGATCCACGCCAAGCTCGACGAGCTCGCCGGCAAGATCTGGGCCGACTACGAGGGCAAGGACCTGCTCCTGGTCGGCGTGCTCAAGGGCGCGGTCATGGTCATGGCCGACCTCATGCGGGCCCTGCCGGGCACCGCGCCGATGGACTGGATGGCGATCTCCTCCTACGGCTCGGGCACCAAGTCCTCGGGCGTGGTGCGGATCCTGCAGGACCTCGACGCCGACATCACCGGCCGCCACGTGCTGATCGTCGAGGACATCGTCGACTCCGGGCTGACCCTGTCCTGGATCAAGTCCAACCTCGAGTCCCGCAACGCGGCCTCGGTGGAGATCTGCACCTTGCTGCGCAAGCCGGAGGCGGCCAAGGTGGAGGTGGACGTGAAGTACGTCGGCTTCGACATCCCCAACGAGTTCGTCGTCGGCTACGGCCTCGACTACGCCGAGAAGTACCGCAACCTGCGGGTCGTCGGCACCCTCGCCCCACACGTCTACTCCTGACGTCGGGGCGGTCCGGTCAACCCCCAAGAGGGCGAGACCGGCCGGAACACCGCCGTCTTGCTGGTCGTTGACCAGCGAGAATGCCGCACCCCGCTGCGGTGTACCGTCATCCCCACCGTCGGCACGCTGGCTCTACCCGCGGACGACCTTGCTGAGCGACCAGGAGGAACGGGGCCCACAGCCCCGCACACACATGGACTTCAAGCGCATCCTTCGCACCCCGATGGTCTGGGTCATCCTGATCATCGGCATCGGCGTGCTGTGGTTCTCCGTCGGTGAGACGAGCGGGTTCACCCGCATCGACACCTCCGCGGCGGAGAAGCTGATCACCGACAACAAGGTCGACTCGGCCAAGTTCGTCGACAACGAGCACATCGACCTGACCCTGAGGAAGGGGCAGAGCTACACCGGCGGCGACGTCAAGGACGCGACCCGGGTCCGCGCCTACTACGTCACTCCGCGCGGCCCCGAGCTGGTCAAGCTGCTCAACGACCACCTGCCGCCGGCCGGCTACACCGACGAGGTCGCCCAGCCCAACTGGCTGCTGAGCCTCGCCGCGACGCTGCTGCCCCTGGTCCTGGTGCTGGGCCTGTTCTGGTTCCTCATGAACCAGATGCAGGGCGGTGGCTCCCGCGTCATGAGCTTCGGCAAGAGCCGCGCCAAGCTGGCCTCCAAGGACACCCCCAAGGTCACCTTCTCCGACGTCGCCGGTGCGGACGAGGCGGTCGAGGAGCTCCAGGAGATCAAGGAGTTCCTGGCCGAGCCGGCCAAGTTCCTCGCCGTCGGCGCCAAGATCCCCAAGGGCGTGCTGCTCTACGGCCCGCCCGGCACCGGCAAGACGCTGCTGGCCCGCGCCGTCGCCGGCGAGGCCGGGGTGCCGTTCTACTCGATCTCCGGCTCGGACTTCGTCGAGATGTTCGTCGGTGTCGGCGCCTCGCGCGTGCGTGACCTGTTCGAGCAGGCCAAGGCCAACGCCCCCGCGATCGTGTTCGTCGACGAGATCGACGCCGTCGGCCGGCACCGTGGTGCGGGCCTCGGCGGTGGCCACGACGAGCGTGAGCAGACGCTGAACCAGCTGCTCGTCGAGATGGACGGCTTCGACGTCAAGACCAACGTCATCCTCATCGCGGCGACCAACCGCCCCGACATCCTCGACCCGGCGCTGCTGCGCCCGGGCCGCTTCGACCGGCAGATCGCCGTCGAGGCCCCCGACATGCTCGGCCGTCACCACATCCTGCAGGTGCACGCCAAGGGCAAGCCGATGGCGACCGACGTCGACCTGCTCGCCGTCGCCCGCCGCACCCCGGGCTTCACCGGCGCCGACCTGGCCAACGTGCTCAACGAGGCCGCGCTGCTCACCGCCCGTGGCAACGCCAAGCTCATCGACAACAAGGCGCTCGACGAGGCGATCGACCGCGTCGTGGCCGGGCCGCAGAAGCGCACCCGGATCATGAGCGCCAAGGAGAAGAAGATCACCGCCTACCACGAGGGCGGCCACGCCCTCGTCGCCGCGGCGATGAACCACACCGACCCCGTCACCAAGGTGACGATCCTGCCGCGCGGTCGCGCCCTCGGATACACGATGGTGCTGCCGGCGGACGACAAGTACTCCACCACGCGCAACGAGATGCTCGACCAGCTCGCCTACGCGCTCGGTGGCCGCGTCGCCGAGGAGATGGTCTTCCACGACCCGACCACCGGCGCCGCCAACGACATCGAGAAGGCCACCGGCCTGGCCCGCAAGATGGTCACGCAGTACGGCATGAGCGAGCGCGTCGGCGCCATCAAGCTCGGCCAGGAGCGGGGCGAGGTCTTCCTCGGCCGCGACATGGGTCACGAGCGCGACTACTCCGAGTCGGTCGCCGGCGTCGTCGACGAGGAGGTGCGCCGCTTCATCGAGGCCGCGCACGACGAGGCGTGGAACGCCCTCAACGACAACCGCGAGGTGCTGGACCACCTGGTCCTGGAGCTGCTCGAGAAGGAGACCCTCGGCAAGGAGCAGCTCGCCGAGATCTTCGCGCCGGTGATCAGGCGCCCGGTGCGCCCGATCTGGCTCTCCAGCGACCGCCGTCACGTCAGCGACCTCCCGCCGGTGCTCACGCCCGCCGAGAAGGCGGCGATGGCCAACGGCTCGCGCCCGCAGGACGGTCAGCAGCACGTCGAGGAGCACCCGCCCACCGCGGTGATCGAGGTGCCCGAGGGTGGGTATGTCGACCCCGACGCACATTGATCTCGAGCGCGCGGAGCGCGCCGTGCGTGAGCTGCTCGTCGCGATCGGGGAGAACCCCGATCGCGACGGGCTGAAGGCCACGCCGGGGCGGGTCGCGCGAGCCTACGCCGAGATGTTCGCGGGCATGGGCCAGCAGCCGGAGGACGTGCTGACCACGACGTTCGAGATCGGCCACTCCGAGCTGATCCTCGTGCGTGACATCGAGGTCTACAGCACGTGCGAGCACCACCTCGTGCCGTTCCACGGCGTGGCCCACGTGGGCTACATCCCCGGCAGGGACGGCCGGGTCACCGGCCTGTCCAAGCTGGCCCGGCTGGTCGACGTGTTCGCCCGTCGCCCGCAGGTGCAGGAGCGGCTGACGACGCAGGTCGCCGACGCCCTGGTCGACCACCTCAAGCCGCAGGGGGTCATCGTCGTGGTCGAGTGCGAGCACCTGTGCATGTCCATGCGCGGGGTGCGCCGCCCCGGGTCACGGACCATCACCTCGGCGGTGCGGGGCCAGCTGCGTGACCCCGCGACCCGGGCCGAGGCGATGGGGCTGATCGGTGGTCACCGGTGAGTGAACGCGCCTCCACGCGTCACGCCACACCCCACAGCCAGCGTTTCGCCGCCTTCACCGGGCCTCAGTCGAAGGTGCCCCGCGTCCTCGGGCTGCTGACCTACCTCATCGGCATCGGCGACATCATCACCGGCCTGCGCCGTGGCCTGGGCACCCGGTTCCACCCCATCGCGGAGGTGCTGCCGGGCAGCGTCGCGAACGCCGCCTCGGCGGCCTCGGTGGTGGCCGGCATCCTGCTGCTGTTCCTGGCGCACGCCCTCACCCGCCGCAAGCGCCGGGCCTGGCGGGCCGGGGTGGCGCTGCTGAGCATCAGCGTCCTGCTGCACGCCGGCCGGGTGGAGCTCATCGCCACGGCCGTGTCCATGGTCGTCCTCATCGTGCTCGTGCTCACCCGTGACCAGTTCCACGCGCTCGGCGACCCGACCACCCGGTGGCGGGCGGCACGCGTCTTCGTGGCCATGGCAGTCATCAGCGTCGTCCTCGGGCTCGTCCTCGTGGAGTCCCGGCGGCACGCCATCGTCGGCGGGCCGCCGAGCCTGCAGGAGGCGCTCTGGCAGGTGCTGACCGGCCTCGTCGGGCTGAACGGGCCCCTGGTCTTCGTCAGCGACCGGGCCAACGACGTCATCGGTGCGGTCCTGCTCGGCCTGGGGATGATGACCCTGCTCGTCCCGGTCTACCTCGCCCTGCGTGCCCCCGAGCCGCGGCCCATGGTCACCGACGAGGACGAGGTCCGCCTGCGGGCGCTGCTGGAGCGCAGCCCCGACTCCCTGGGCTACTTCAACCTGCGCCGGGACAAGAGCGTCATCTGGTCCGAGAGCGGGAAGGCCGCCATCGCCTATCGGGTGGTCTCCGGTGTGATGCTCGCCAGTGGCGACCCGCTCGGCGACCCGGAGGCGTGGCCCGGCGCGATCGCGGAGTTCCTGCGCGAGGCGGAGCAGCACGCCTGGCGGCCGGCCGTGATCGGCTGCTCGGAGCGGGGCGGCCACGTCTGGACGCGCGAGACCGGCTTCGACATCCTCGAGCTCGGCGACGAGGCGGTCGTCGACGCGGCCTCGTTCACGCTCGAGGGCCGGGCCATGCGCAACGTGCGACAGATGGTCAAGCGGATCAGCCGCGCCGGCTACACCACCGAGGTGGTGCGCGCCTCGCAGGTCACCGAGGGCGACCGTCGCCGGGCCCTGGCCGATGCCAGCGCGTGGCGCGGCACCGAGACCGAGCGGGGCTTCTCGATGGCGCTCGGGCGCCTGGTCGACCCGGTCGACCCGGACTGCGTGCTCGTCGTGGCCCGCCAGGACGGCGTGATCCGGGCCTTC
>DASSPC010000409.1:0-2175 GCA_035699865.1 Oryzihumus sp.
GACATCACCGCGAGGCGCAGGCGCGGCCCGCCCTCGGTGGCGAACACCTGGGAGACCTTGGCGGAGAGCTGGTGGACGTTCAGCCCCGAGGTGTCGATGAGGATGTCCGCCTCGGAGCGCAGGTCGCCGAGCAGCGTGCGCTCCCGCGTGATGCCGTCGAGCAGCCGGCCGTGACCCTGCAACGGGTGCGGTCGGCGCACGCTCTCGAACCGGCGCACGAGCGCCTCGTCGGTGGCGTCGACGAACACGACGTGGGGCTTCCAGCCCCGGTTGCGCAGCGTCTGCAGCGCCTCGCGCAGGGCGGTGAAGAAGGTGCGGCTGCGCACGTCGATGACGACCGCGAGCTGGGAGACCCCGCCGCGGGAGTGCTCGGCGAGCTCGGCCATGGGCAGGATCATCTGGGGCGGGAGGTTGTCCACGACGTACCAGCCGAGGTCCTCGAGCACGTTGGCCGCCGTGGACCGCCCGGCGCCGCTCATGCCGGTGAGTACCACCACGTCCGTCGGCGCGTTGGTGGGCCCGCCTGTGTCACTCACGTGTGCTCCCCTTTGCACGTCATCAGTCCAGCACCTCACCGGTGGTCACGTTGACCGCCGGCGTCGCGGACTGCTGCTCGGCAGCCAGCGTCGTATGAATCGTGGCAGCAAGCGCGGGTCCGATACCGGGAACCTCGCGAATCTCCTCCTCCGTGGCGGCCCGGACCTTCTTGACCGACCCGAAGTGCTTGAGCAGCGCCTTGCGCCGGGTGGCGCCCAGCCCCGGGATGGTGTCCAGCACGCTGCTGGTCATCGCCTTGGACCGCCGCTGCCGGTGGAAGGTGATGGCGAACCGGTGCGCCTCGTCGCGCAGCCGCTGCAGCAGGTAGAGGCCCTCGCTCGTGCGCGGCAGGATCACCGGGAAGTCCTGCCCGGGCACCCAGACCTCCTCCAGCCGCTTGGCCAGGCCGACCAGCGCGACGTCGTCGATGCCCAGCTCGTCGAGCACCGCCTGCGCGGCGTTGACCTGCGGCAGGCCGCCGTCGACCACCACGAGGTTGGGCGGGTAGGCGAACCGGCGCGGCCGGCCGGTGTCGGGGTCGATCCGCGCGCCGGCGGGGCCGTCCTCGTCCTCGCCGAGCCGGTCGTCGACCTCGAGGTCCGTGGCCTCGGAGCGGTCGTCGAGGTAGCGCCGGAACCGCCGGGTCAGCACCTCGCGCATCGCCGCGGTGTCGTCCACCTGCACCGGCCCGTCGCCGACGGCGCCGTCGACACCCGCACCATCGGCACCCGCGGCCCCGCGCACGATGAACCGGCGGTACTCGGACTTGCGCGGCAGGCCGTCCTCGAAAACCACCATCGACGCGACGACCTGGGTGCCCTGGATGTGGCTGACGTCGAAGCACTCGATGCGCAGCGGTGCGTCCGGCAGCTCCAGCGTCTGCTGCAGCTCCTCCAGGGCCAGGCTGCGCGCGGTGAGGTCGCCGGCGCGGGCGACCTTGTGCCGGGCCAGGGACTGCTCGGCGTTGCGGCGCACGGTGTCCATCAGGGCGCGCTTGTCACCCCGCTGCGGCACCCGCAGGTCGACCTGTGCGCCACGCAGCCCGGTCAGCCACTGGCCGAGGTGGGCCGCGTCCTCCGGCAGGACGGGGACGAGGACCTCGCGCGGGACCCCCTCCGGCGACTCCCCGCCATAGACCTGCTGCAGGAGGTGCTCGACCAGGTCGGGCACGGCCTCGTCGTCCTTCTCGACCACCCAGCCGCGCTGGCCGCGCACGCGGCCGCCCCGGACGTGGAACACCTGCACGGCGGCCTCGAGCTCGTCGTCGGCGAGGGCGAACACGTCGGCGTCGGTGGCGTCGCCGAGGACCACCGCGGACTTCTCCAGCGCCCGCTGCAGCGCGCCGATGTCGTCGCGCAGCCGGGCCGCCTGCTCGTAGTCCATCTCGGCGGCCGCGTCCTTCATGCGCTGCTCGAGGCGCTTGACGAACTTGGTGGTGTTGCCGGCCATGAAGTCGCAGAAGTCCTCGGCGATGGCGCGGTGCTCCTGCTCGCTGACCCGGCCGACGCAGGGCGCCGAGCACTTGTCGATGTAGCCGAGCAGGCAGGGCCGGCCGACCTGGCCGGCGCGCTTGAACACCCCGCCGCTGCACGTGCGCATGGGGAACACCCGCAGCAGCAGGTCGAGGGTCTCGCGGAT
>DASSPC010000410.1:0-2209 GCA_035699865.1 Oryzihumus sp.
GGCCGAGAAGGCCGCCAACGCCCGGATCAACGCCGCCAACCAGGCCTTCGGTATGCCGGGTGGCCAGGACGACGGCCAGCCGGCCGCCACGGACCCGGCCAACGTCGAGCTGCCCAAGGGCTTCGAGAAGTTCCTCGGCCGGTGACGCGGCCGGCCCCGGGGCGACGCCGCTCCGGGCCGATGCGCTCGGCGTCCCGGTCGTCCTGACGCAGGCTGCGTCACGCGTTTGGGGTGATTGACGCCCGCCGGTGGGGCGACGAGGGTGGTGGGAGCGCCGGATGGAAGCAACCGCGCCCGGCGCATCCCTCGCGCTGGAGCCGGTCACCATGGAACGACGAACTGGTCCTGCCTGGACCCGGGTCCGCCTGACCCGGCTGATCATCGCAGCGGCGCTCGCCCTCGGGGTGGCCGCCGTCCCCACGGTCGCGACCGGTGCGCCACACGCCGAGCAGGCGCGTGTCGCCGGTGTGAGCAGCGCCTGCGACCGCTCGTGCCTCGCGGGGGAGCTGCGCGCCGATCTGCAGGGCTACCTGGAGAAGTACGGCACGGCCGAGCACATCTCGGCGGGCGCCCTCAGCGTCAGCCTGCGCGGCCGGCACGACAGCATCGACGTGGCTGCGGGGACCACCCGGTTCGGTGGGTCCCGCGCCGTGGACAGCGACAGCGTCTGGCAGATCGGCAGCAACACCAAGGCGTTCACGTCGGTGCTGCTGCTCCAGCTCGAGGCGGAGCACCGTCTGTCCATCAACGACACGCTGGGCCGCTGGCTGCCGCAGTACCCGCAGTGGCGGGGCGTGACCATCAAGCGGCTGCTGAACATGACCAGCGGCATCCCGAACTACACCGAGCAGGCCCCTCTGCTCGCCGAGTACGTGGCACATCCCCACCGGTACGTGTCGGCGCGACACCTCGTCTCCTCGGTGGTCGGCGTCGCCCCGACGACGACCAGCTACCACTACTCCAACACCAACTACGTCCTCGCCGAGATGGTCATCGAGAAGGCGACCGGTCACAGCTACCGGGACGAGCTCTACTCCCGGCTCATCCGTCCCCTGAACCTGCGCGACCTCTGGTACCGGACTGACGTCTACCCGCGCTCGGTGACCGCCCGCGAACCGGCCGGCTACTACTTCAACGACCAGCCGCCGGTGCTGCTGGGGCTGAAGGGCCGGGACGTCAGCCGTGACTCGCTCTCATGGGCCCGCGGCGCCGGCGGCATCATCGGCACCACCGCCGACATGGTCCGCTGGGAACGGGCGATGTACGGCGGCCACCTGCTGCCCGCCAGGCAGCAGGCGGAGCTGCTGAGCCTGGTCTCGACCATGACCGGCATGCCCATCGCGACCACGTCGGCCAGCGACCCCGGTGGTTTCGGTCTCGGGGTCGCCCAGGCGACCTTCCCCGGGTTCGGCACGGTCTGGTTCTACGAAGGCGAGACGCTCGGCTTCCGCACCCTGCACGTCTGGCTCCCGACCTCGGGGATCCTCATGGCCACGGGCGTGAACAGCGCCCCCACCCAGGACCACATCGAGGAGATCGTCATCGCGGCCTACAAGACGCTGGCCGCCAACGGGCTGGCCCCGCCCCTCGCCGGCTAGGGCGGCCACACGCCGCCGGCGTGCGGCGGAACACGCGCACCCGCACCGCCGTTTGCACCTGTAACGGTGTAAGCGGGAGCAGGCGATGGATGTTTTCGAGGACCGGTCGGAGCAGGAGGCGCTGGACGCCTACTCCCAGGTCGTGACCGGGGTGGCCGACCGGCTCATCCCGCGCGTGGCCAGCATCCGGGTCCGGCGCCGGGTGCGTGGCGGCGAGGCCGAAGCCGGGGGCTCGGCGGTGGTCCTGTCCGCCGAGGGGCACCTGCTGACCAACGCCCACGTCGTCGACGGCGCCGTGGGCGGCACGGCGGAGTTCTCCAGCGGCGTCACGGTGCGCGTGCACGTCGTCGGCGCCGACCCGCTCTCGGACCTGGCCGTGCTCCGCGCCGAGGGCGAGGTGCCCGACCCGCCCGACTTCGGCAGTGCCGACCGGCTGCGCGTGGGCACCCTCGTGGTCGCCGTCGGCAACCCCCTCGGGCTGGCCGGCAGCGTCACCGCCGGCGTCGTCAGCGCCCTGGGGCGCTCGCTGCCGACCCGCTCGGGCACGGCGAGCCGGATCGTCGAGGACGTCATCCAGACCGACGCGGCGCTCAACCCGGGCAGCTCCGGCG
>DASSPC010000411.1:0-2117 GCA_035699865.1 Oryzihumus sp.
CAAGGGCGTCGTCATGCGGCCCTACCTCGTCAAGGACGTGCGCAGTGCAGATCTCGATGTCATCGAGGAGACCTCTCCCGAACAGCTGTCCCAAGCGGTGAGCCCGGACGTCGCGGCGCGGTTGACGCGCATGATGGAGGCAGTCGTCCAGAACGGCACCGCCACGGCGGCCCAGATCCCCGGGGTCAGCGTGGCCGGCAAGACCGGCACCGCCGAGCACGGCTCCGCTGCAGACGGCACCCCGCTGCCGCCCCACGCGTGGTTCACGGCGTTCGCCCCGGCCGACAACCCCCGCATCGCGGTGGCGGTCGTCGTCGAGGACGGCGGCCGGGCCGGCAACGAGGCCTTCGGCGGCAAGGTCGCCGCGCCGATCGCGCGCCAGGTCATCGAGTCGGTGGTCAACCGATGAGCGCCGGCAGCGGCTCGGTCCTGGGCAACCGCTACACGCTCACCGAGCGGGTGGCCGGTGGCGGCATGGGCGAGGTCTGGGAGGCCACCGACGGCGTCCTGGGGCGCACCGTCGCCATCAAGCTGCTCCGGGCCGGCTACGCCGACGACACCCAGTTCGTCGACCGGTTCCGGGCCGAGGCCCGCCACAGCGCGGCGCTGAGCCACCCCAACATCGCCACGGTGCACGACTACGGCGAGGAGGACGGTGAGTCCTACCTGGTCATGGAGCTCGTCCCCGGCGAGCCGCTGTCCCGGGTGATCACCGAGCGCGGCCCGCTCGGCTCCGAGGAGGCCGCCTCTGTGCTCGGCCAGGCCGCCGCGGCGCTGGAGATGGCGCACCAGAACGGCTTCGTCCACCGTGACGTCAAGCCGGCCAACATCATCCTGACCCCGGACGGGACGGCCAAGCTCACCGACTTCGGCATCGCCCGGGCCCTGCACGGGTCGGCGATCACCAAGACGGGCGAGGTCATGGGTACCGCCCAGTACATCTCTCCCGAGCAGGCGATGGGCGAGCCGGCCACCCCCTCCAGCGACATCTACGCGCTGGGCATCGTGGCCCACGAGATGCTCACCGGCAAGCGGCCGTTCGACGCCGAGACCCCGGTCGCCACAGCCCTCTCCCAGGTCAACGACCCGCCCCCTCCGCTGCCCCAGGAGGTCCCCGAGCAGCTGCGCGACCTGATCGAGTCCTGCCTGGCCAAGGACCCGGCCGACCGCCCCGCCAGCGCCGCCTCGATCGCCGAGGAGCTCGGGGTGCCGGTGTCCGGCTCGATCGCGACCGCAGTCACGCCGCCCTCGGCGTTCGACCAGACGGCGGTCATGGCCACCACCGTGCGCCCGGAGGGCCAGCACAGCGGACCCGCCACCCGTGTGCACAGCGCCGCACCGGCTGCCTCGCGGTCGGGTGCCCTGACCGACCGGCTGCGCAAGCGCCCCGCGGTGTGGGGCCTGGCCGCGCTGGCGGTCATCGTGCTCGCGGTGTCCCTGAGCCGGTGTGGCTCGGGCTCGGCCAAGAGCTCGACCACCCCGAAGCCGTCGCCGGCCGCCACCAGCCGGCCGGCGACCGTGCTGACGGCCGCCGCCTACGTCGGCCAGCCGGTCGACCAGGTCCGGCCGGCGCTGGAGAGCCTGGGTTACCAGGTGTCCACCCGGTCGCAGACCTCCGGGCAGCAGCCGGGCACGGTCCTGGCCATGAGCCCCACCGGGGCTGTCCCGGCCAGGGCGGTGATCATGCTCGTGGTTGCCCAGGCCGCGCCGGCCACCCCCTCAGACGCCGGCCAGAACCCGCCGGGCAACAACGACGGCCACAAGAAGAAGGGCAAGAAGTGAGTGCCACACCCCGGCTGCTCGGCGGCCGCTACGAGGTCGGAGAGCTGATCGGACGCGGCGGCATGGCCGAGGTCCACGCCGGCCACGACACCCGGCTCGGCCGCGCCGTGGCGATCAAGATGCTGCGCTCCGACCTGGCGCGTGACCACACCTTCCTGGCCCGCTTCCGCCGCGAGGCCCAGTCCGCGGCCGGCCTCAACCACGCCGCCATCGTGGCCGTCTACGACTCCGGCGAGGACCACACGGTCGACTACGCCGGGGCGAGCATGTCGGTGCCCTACATCGTCATGGAGCGGGTCACCGGCAAGACCCTGCGCCAGCTCCTGAACGACCAG
>DASSPC010000412.1:0-7733 GCA_035699865.1 Oryzihumus sp.
CGGCCGGGATCTCGTCGAGGAAGCGCGAGGCGGGGTTGTACTGCGGCTGGCCCCACGCGGAGCGGACCACCGCGCGGGACAGGTGCAGCCGCTCGCGGGCCCGGGTGATGCCGACGTAGGCCAGCCGGCGCTCCTCCTCGAGCTCCTTGTTGTCGCCGAGTGCCCGCATGTGCGGGAACGTGCCGTCCTCCATGCCGGTGAGGAACACGACGGGGAACTCCAGGCCCTTGGCGGTGTGCAGCGTCATCAGCGTCACCACGCCCTGGTCCTCGGCCTCCTCGGAGTCGGGGATCTCGTCGGCGTCGGCCACCAGCGAGACCTGCTCGAGGAAGTCCTCCAGCGATCCCTGCGGGTTGGCCTCGTCGAACTCGCGGGCGACGGCGACGAGCTCGGCGAGGTTCTCCACGCGCGTCTCGTCCTGCGGGTCGTGGCTGGCGCGCAGCTCGGCCAGGTAGCCGGTCTGCTCCACCACGGCCTCGATCAGGGCGGCCACGCCGGCGCCGCCCTCGTGCACGGTCTGCAGCGCCTCGAGCAGCCCGGTGAAGGCCTTGATCGCGGTGACCGAGCGGGTGGCGATGCCGGGGGCGTCCTCGGGGCGGCCCAGGGCCGCGACGAAGGGGACCCGCTCGCGCTCGGCGAGCATCGCGATACAGGCCTCGGCCCGGTCGCCGATGCCCCGCTTGGGGACGTTGAGGATCCGGCGCAGGTTGACCGTGTCGGTGGGGTTGGAGATGACCCGCAGGTAGGCCAGGGCGTCCTTGACCTCACGCCGCTCGTAGAAGCGGGTGCCGCCGACGACCTTGTAGGGCAGGCCGACCCGGACGAAGACCTCCTCCACGGCACGGGACTGGGCGTTGGTGCGGTAGAAGACCGCGACGTCCTTGGGCTTGACGCCGTGCTCGTCGGCGAGCGCGTCGATCTGGCGGGCCACGAACGCGGCCTCGTCGTGCTCGGAGTCGGCGACGTAGCCGACGATCGGCATCCCGTCGCCGGAGTCGGTCCACAGGTTCTTGGGGCGCCGGTCGGGGTTCTTGGCGATGACGGCGTTGGCGGCCCGCAGGATGGTCTGCGTGGAGCGGTAGTTCTGCTCCAGCAGGATCGTGCGCGCGTCGGGGTAGTCCTGCTCGAACTCGACGATGTTGCGGATGGTCGCGCCGCGGAAGGCGTAGATCGACTGGTCGGCGTCACCGACGACGACGAGCTCCGCCGGCGGGACCTCGCCGCCGGGAGCGCCGACGAGCTCCTTGACCAGCTGGTCCTGCGCGTGGGTGGTGTCCTGGTACTCGTCGACCATGACGTGGCGGAACCGGCGGTGGTAGTACTCCGCGACGTCGGGGAACGCCTGGAGCATGTTGACCGTGGTCATGATCAGGTCGTCGAAGTCGAGGGCGTTGGCCTGGCGCAGCCGCCGCTGGTAGGCGGTGTAGGCCTCGGCCAGCATCCGCTCCTGGTGGTTGCCCTCGACCACCTGCGAGGCGAAGGTCTCCTCGTCGACCAGCTCGTTCTTGAGGTTGGACACCTGCGCGGAGAACGAGCGCGGCGGGTAGCGCTTGGGGTCGAGGTCGAGGTCGCGCAGCACCATCGACATCAGCCGCTGGCTGTCGGCGGCGTCGTAGATGGAGAAGGTCGACTTCATGCCGATCTTGGTCGCCTCGCGGCGCAGGATCCGCACGCAGGCGCTGTGGAAGGTCGAGACCCACATCGCCTGGGCGCGGCCGCCGACGAGGGTGGCGACGCGCTCGCGCATCTCCGCGGCGGCCTTGTTGGTGAAGGTGATCGCGAGGACCTCACCGGGCTTGACGTTGCGTGCGGCCAGCAGGTGGGCGATGCGGTGGGTCAGCACCCGGGTCTTGCCCGAGCCGGCGCCGGCGACGATGAGCAGCGGGGAGCCCTCGTGCTCGACCGCCTCGCGCTGCTGTGGGTTGAGCCCCTCGAGCAGCGCGGCCGGGTCGCGGGTGACCCCGGTATGCCGCGGCGCACCCTCGCCGGGTGCCTCACCGGCGGCTTCGGCCCACGTGGGCACGCCGCGGTGGTCCACCTCGCCAGAGGCTTGCTTCGGGCTCAGTCCGGGCAGGGGCAGGTCGTCGAAGAGGGTGCTCATCTCGGGGTCAAGCCTACGGGGTCCGGCCGACAGCGCCCGGCTCGCGCCGCGGCCCGGCGCAGCGTCCCCCGGCCTGCGAGGACTAGGACATCTCCGGCGGTGCGCTCGGCTGCGGCGGGAGAGGCAGCACCGGTTCCCGGGTCGCGCTCAGGTCCGTCGCGAGCCGGTCGGTGTCGACGTCGATCGGTGCCGTGACGACCCGGCCGGCTGCCGCGAGCGTGGCCTCCACCCGGTCGGCCAGGCGCGTCTCGCAGACCGCGAGCACCCCGGCCCGGCCCGCGTCGAGGGCCTCGCCGAGCCGGCTGAGCACCTCGCGGTCCAGCCCGCCGGCGGCGTGACCGGCGACCACGACGACTGCCGCGCTTCCCTCCGTCCCGGCGGCGCGCGCGGCGATGACGCCCACGGGCGGGAAGAGCAGCGCGGCCACGCCGGCAGCCAGGCCCCAGCCGAGGCCGACCGCCGCGCCGTGCCTGGTGGGCTGCTCGTGCTTGCGGACGATGCGGACCTGCCCGTACTCGTCCTGCGCCACCACCGCCGCGTCGAAGCCGTGCGCCGACCGGGGCACGCGGTAGAGCACCTTGAGTGCCTCGTAGTCCACGATCGCGACGTCGACGCTGTCATAGCTCGCGGCCACGACGGACAAGGGGTGTTCCTGCTCCGGCATGCCCGAGGGCCTCCTCCCCGGGACCGGCCGTGACGGGCGCGTCCCCGTGCCGGCCATGCTCACGCCGTGGTGCGCCGGCCCGCCTCATCCGGGACGGGTGACGTGGTCCCCGGCAGCGGGGACCCGAACCGCGCCGGGCGTAGCCGTTGTCCTCGCCATCTTCGTAGGCCCACGCGGTGAAGCCGAGCCGCGCGTAGCGATCCAGCGCCGCGGTGAGGTCCCGGGTGCACAGCACCGGCGACGTGCCCTCCAGACGGGTCACCCGGCCACGGTAGGACGGCCCCGGCCCGGCGCGACCGCACGGCATACCCTCGGCGGGTGACCACACGGCATACCGCGACGATCCGGCCGGCCACCCCCGACGACGTGCCCGCCATCCTGGGGCTGGTGCACGAGCTCGCCGTCTACGAGAAGGAGCCGGACGCGGTCGAGGCCACCCCCGAGGGCTTCCTCGGGTGCCTGTTCCCCGCCGACGGGGCACCGACCGCCTGGGCCCACGTGGCCGAGGTCGACGGCGAGGTCGTGGGGATGGCGGTGTGGTACCTGACCTTCTCCACCTGGCTGGGCCGGCCCGGCATCTGGCTGGAGGACCTCTACGTCACCCCGGAGCAGCGCGGGTCGGGCCTGGGCAAGGAGCTGCTCGCGACCCTCGCGCGGATCTGCCTCGAGCGCGGCTACGGCCGGCTGGAGTGGTGGGTGTTGCGCTGGAACACCCCCTCGATCGGCTTCTACGAGGGCCTGGGCGCCCAGGCGCAGGACGAGTGGTCGGTCTACCGCCTGGACGGCGCCGCGCTCGAGGGCCTCGGCCGCGCATAAGGTGACCGCATGAGCCAGGACGTGTTCACCGCACCGGGCCCGCGGGACGACTCCGAGATCGAGCGGGCCCTGGTCGTGGTCGCCCACCCCGACGACGTCGACTTCGGCTCCGCGGGCACCATCGCCGGCTGGACCGAGGCCGGCATCGCCGTGACGGTGCTGCTGTGCACCCGCGGCGAGCAGGGCGGCTTCGACGAGACCCCCCGCGAGCAGATGCCGGCGATCCGCGAGGCCGAGCAGCGTGCCGCCAGTGCGGCGCTCGGGGTCACCGACGTGCGCTTCCTCGACGGCTACCGCGACGGCTGGCTCGAGCCGAGCTGGGAGCTGCAGCGCGACATCGTCCGGGTCATCCGTGACGTGCGCCCGCAGCGGCTGCTGATCCAGTCCCCGGAGCGGTGGTACGACCGGATCCAGGCCTCCCACCCCGACCACATGGCCGCGGGCGAGGCGGCGATCCGCGCGGCCTACCCCGCGGCCGAGAACGCCTTCGCCTGGCCCGAGCTGGTGCAGGAGGGCCTGCCGCCGTGGCACGTCGGCGAGATCTGGATCATGGCCCACCCGCGGATGACCCATGCGGTGGACATCACCGCGACCTACGACCGCAAGCTCAAGGCGCTGCAGGCCCACGCCTCGCAGACCTCGCACATGGACGAGCTCGACGCCATGTTGCGCACCTGGGGCGGGGCGGTCGCGGCCGGCTTCGGGCTGCCCGAGGGCCACCTGGCCGAGGCCTTCGCGGTGACCCGGCTCAACTGACCCACCCAAGTCCTTGTCCCACAACCGGATCGGGGGATCCCTCATGACCACCACCACCGCCCTGGTCGTCACCCGCAACGGCGGGCCCGAGGTGCTCGAGGTGCAGCAGCGCGACGTGCCCGAGCCGGGGGCCGGCGAGGTCCGCGTCCGGGTCGAGGCCTGCGGCGTCAACTTCATCGACGTCTACCAGCGCGAAGGCGTCTACCCCATCCCCACGCCGTTCGTCGTCGGCAGTGAGGGCGCGGGCGTGGTCGAGTCCGTCGGTGACGGCGTGACCGGTGTCGCCGTCGGCGACCGGGTCGCCTGGGCGATGCAGCCCGGCAGCTTCGCGGGCCTGGCCGTGCTGCCCGCCGCCGCCCTGGTGCCGGTGCCCGACGCCGTGGACACCGAGACGGCGGCCGCGGCCATGCTGCAGGGGATGACCGCGCACTACCTGGTCACCAGCACGTATGCCGTGCAGCCCGGGGACACGGTCCTCGTGCACGCGGCGGCGGGCGGGGTCGGCCAGCTCCTCGTGCAGATGGCCAAGGAGCGCGGGGCCACGGTCATCGGCACCGCCGGGACCGACGCGAAGGCAGACAAGGCCCGCGCGCTCGGCGCCGACCACGTCATCAACTACCGCGAGGTCACCGACGTGGCCGCCGCGGTGCGCGAGCTCACCGGCGGCGTCGGGGTCGACGTGGTCTACGACGGCGTCGGCAAGGACACCTTCGAGGGGTCCCTGGCCTCGCTGCGCCCCCGCGGGATGCTCGCCCTGTTCGGCGCGGCCAGCGGGCAGGTGCCGCCGTTCGACCTGCAGCGGCTCAACCCCGCCGGGTCGCTGTTCGTCACCCGGCCCACGCTCGGGCACTACGTCGCCGACCGCGAGGAGCTGCTGTGGCGGGGAGGCGAGGTGCTCGACGCGATCGCGGAGGGGCGCCTGCACCTCGAGGTGGGTGGGCGCTACCCCCTGGCTGACGCGGGCACGGCATACCGCGACCTGGAGGGCCGGCGCACCACCGGCAAGCTCCTGCTCATCCCCTGAGCACACCAGAACCTGAGAGAACACCTCTTGGCCCGCGTTTCGGGGCGTTCGGGGCCCTGGAACGCGGGCCAAGCGGTGTCCGGTCGCGACTGGCTCAGGTCCAGAGCGCGGCGACGAGCACGTTGACGACCGCCAGGCCGCCGACCGCGTGGACCAGGTTGGGGTTGAAGGACTCCCCGCGCTTGTTCTTCGCCCGGGTGATCTCGGACAGCGCCACGACGGCCAGCGCCACGAGCAGCTTCACCGCGACCCAGGCGTTGTCCGGCTTGTGGTCGGACCCGCCGGCCTGCGCCAGGCCGACCAGGATGAGCCCGGTGAGGATCTGGGCGCGGGCGCCCCACACGATCGGCTCGGCGACGCGCGGCGACCTGGCCACGACGAACCACCCACCGACGATGGCGGCCATGCCGAGCAGGTGCAGGACGAGGACCAGGTTGAAGACGAAGGACATGGCCACACCCTAGGGCCGCGGCCTCAGAGCAGCGAGAACGCCTCCAGCTCGTCCTGCGTCATCAGCCGGGAGCGGATCAGGAAGCGCACGCCCTCCGGCGCCTCCAGAGAGAAGCCGCTCCCCCGGCCCTTCACCACGTCGATGGTCAGGTGCGTGTGCTTCCAGTACTCGTACTGCGCCTTCGACATCCACACCGGCACCGGCTCGGCCACCCCCTCGACAGCGAGGTCACCGAGGTGCACGTCCGCGTCGCCGGTCATGAACTCCCCTGCGGGGTAGCACATCGGGGAGCTGCCGTCGCAGCAGCCGCCGGACTGGTGGAACATGACCGGCCCGTGCCCCTCGGTGAGGCGGCGGAGCAGGTCCGCCGCCTCACCGGTGACCTCGACCCGACTCTGCTGGGTCTCCGCCATCGGCCTAGAAGAAGCCGAGGGCGTCGGGCGAGTAGGACACCAGCAGGTTCTTGGTCTGCTGGTAGTGATCCAGCATCATCTTGTGGTTCTCGCGCCCGATGCCGGACTGCTTGTAGCCACCGAACGCGGCGTGCGCGGGGTACTGGTGGTAGCAGTTGGTCCAGACGCGACCGGCCTTGATGCTACGGCCGACCCGGTAGGCGCGCGACCCGTCGCGCGTCCAGAGCCCGGCACCGAGGCCGTAGAGGGTGTCGTTGGCAGTCTTCAGCGCGTCCGCCTCGTCGTCGAAGCTGGTCAGGGACAGCACCGGGCCGAAGATCTCCTCCTGGAAGATCCGCATCGCGTTGTTGCCCTCGAAGATCGTCGGCGTGACGTAGTAGCCCTCGGCAAGGTCACCGTCGAGGACGTTGCGCTCACCACCGGTGAGCACCTTGGCGCCCTCCTGACGGCCGATGTCGAGGTAGGACAGGATCTTCTCCAGCTGGTCGTTGGAGGCCTGGGCGCCCATGGTCGTCGCGGTGTCGAGCGGGTTGCCCTGGACGATTTTCTCCACCCGGGCGACCGCGTCAGGGACGAAGTCGCTGTAGATCGAGCGCTGCACGAGGGCGCGTGACGGACAGGTGCAGACCTCGCCCTGGTTCAGGGCGAACATCGTGAAGCCCTCGAGCGCCTTGTCGTAGAAGGCGTCCCGCTCGGCCAGGACGTCCTCGAAGAAGAGGTTGGGGCTCTTGCCGCCGAGCTCCAGCGTCACCGGGATGATGTTCTGGCTGGCGTACTGCATGATCAGCCGGCCGGTGGTGGTCTCGCCGGTGAAGGCGATCTTGGCGATCCGCGACGAGGACGCCAGCGGCTTGCCTGCCTCCACGCCGAACCCGTTGACGACGTTGACGACGCCGGCGGGGAGCAGGTCGGCGATGAGCTCGATGACCTTGAGGATCGACCACGGCGTCTGCTCGGCGGGCTTGAGCACCACGGCGTTGCCGGCAGCCAGGGCCGGGGCGAGCTTCCAGGTGGCCATGAGGATCGGGAAGTTCCACGGGATGATCTGCCCGACCACGCCGAGCGGCTCGTGGAAGTGGTACGCGACGGTGTTCTCGTCGATCTCGCTGCTGCTGCCCTCCTGGCCGCGCAGCACGCCGGCGAAGTAGCGGAAGTGGTCGACCGCCAGCGGCAGGTCCGCGGCCAGCGTCTCGCGCACCGCCTTGCCGTTCTCCCAGGACTCGGCGACAGCGAGCATCTCGAGGTTGTCCTCGAGCCGGTCGGCGATCTTGTTGAGGACCAGCGAGCGCTCGGCCAGCGACGTGCGACCCCAGGCCGGCGCCGCGGCGTGGGCGGCGTCCAGGGCCGCCTCGATGTCCTCCGCCGTACCGCGACCGACCTCGCAGAACGGCTTGCCGTTGACCGGCGAGATGTTCTCGAAGTACTGGCCCTTCTTCGGCTCGACCCAGTTGCCGCCGATGAAGTGGCCGTACCTGCTCTGGACCGAGACCAGCGAGTCCGCGGTGCCA
>DASSPC010000413.1:0-3014 GCA_035699865.1 Oryzihumus sp.
GACCGCCTTGGCGCCGGCGACGTAGCCCGCCTCGAACTTCTTGATCAGGTCGACGTTGACGCCACCGACGAAGCCGATGTTGCCCGTCTTGGACTTCAGCGCCGCGGCCGCGCCGACGAGGTAGGAGCCCTGCTGCTCGGCGAAGGTGAGGTTCTCGATGTTGGGGCCGGTGGCGTCCGTCGAGTCCACGATCGCGAACTTGGTGTCCGGGTTGGCCTTGGCGATCTTGGCCACGGCCGGGGCGTAGGCGAAGCCGACGGCGACGATGTTGTTGTAGCCGGCGTCGATGAGCTGCTGGAGGCGCTCCTCGCGGGCGGACTCCGGCTCACCCTGGGTGGCCTCGGCCTCCTTGGCGTCCACGCCGAGGTCCTTCTTGGCCTTGTCGAGGCCGGCGGCGGCGGCGTCGTTGAACGACTGGTCGCCACGGCCACCCACGTCGTAGGCCATGCCGATCTTGACCTTCGCGGCACCACCGCTCGACGAGGCTCCGCTCGAGGAGGTGTTGCTGCTGTTGCCGCAGGCGGCCAGAGCCACCGCTGCGACCGACATGGCGGCCGCGACCTTGATCACCCGACGCAAGGGGTACTCCTTCTGGATATCTGTGGTTGCTCCGGGGAGGCACGGCAGCGGGCGGTTGGCCCGTCCCGTCCGCCGTTCCGCGGAGCCGGTCACGCCCCGAGGCGCGAGTCGCGGCGACTCTATCCCCAGCCCGACGGTGGTGTCTGCCAACTCCCCGACCCGGTGTCCCAACTGTTACGTCCCCGCTATGTGGCGCTCCGGGCCCTGACCAGCGGGGACGCCAGCGCCGCCCCGGCGAGCAGCGCCGCACCCACCGCGATGGCGCCCTCGTCGACGACCAGGTCGCCCTGGTGCAGGTCGTAGGTGGGACCGCCGGGGGTGCGGGTGCCGAGCCGGGCCATCGCCCCGGGCACGGTCTGCAGGTACCACGCGAAGTCCTCGCCCCCGAGCGACTGCCGGGTGCCGGTGACCGCGTCGGGGCCGATCAGCGCCAGCGCCGCCGACTCCAGCGCCGCGACCGAGGGCCCGTCGTTGACCAGCGGCGGCACGCCGCGCACGTGCTCGAGGTGGGCGGACACGCCATACGGGGAGACCACGTTGCGGACCGTCTCCTCGATGAGCGGGCCGACCTCCTCCCAGACGGCCGCGTCGAGCATGCGCAGGGTGCCGCTGACCATGCCGGTGGAGGGGATGACGTTCTGGGCGACCCCGGCGTGGACCGCGCCCCACACCAGGGCGACGCCGGCGCGGGGGTCGACCCGCCGGGACAGCACCGCGGGCACGTCGGTGAGCACCTTGCCCAGGGCGTAGGTGAGGTCCTGGGTCAGGTGCGGGCGGGAGGTGTGCCCGCCCCGGCCGGACAGGGTCACGGTGACCGAGTCGGCCGCCGCGGTGATCGGGCCCTCCAGCAGGCCGACCTGGCCCAGGTCGATGGTCGGGTCGCAGTGCACGCCGAGGATCCGGTTGACCGCGTCGAGCCCGCCCTGGGCGACCACGTCGTGGGCCCCGCCGGGCATGACCTCCTCGGCCGGCTGGAACAGCAGGCGCACGCCCAGGCTGCGGGCCTCGAGCTGGCGCTCCAGCCCCTTGAGGACCAGGCCGGCGCCGACGACGGCGGCCACGTGCACGTCGTGCCCGCAGGCGTGGCACACCCCCTCGGTGCGCGAGGCCCAGGGCAGCCCGGTCACCTCCATCAGCGGCAGCGCGTCGAGGTCGGCGCGCAGCGCCACCCGGTATGCCGCGTCGACCGGGCCGACGTCGGCCACCAGGCCGGTGCCGGCCAGGGGCCGCACCCGCAGCCCCGCGCGGGACATCGCCTCGGCCACGACCGAGGTCGTGCGGGTCTCCTTGCCGGACAGCTCGGGGTGGGCGTGCAGGTCCCGGCGCAAGGCAACGAGGTCACCGCCGAGGCGCTTGACAGCGGCGGTGACCTGGTCGAGGACGGGTGACTGGCTCACGGGCTCGCCAGCCTAGCGGGGCGGGCGCAGGGCGAGCTTGAAGCCGGTGTGGCTGGCCTCGAAGCCGAGCCGCTCGTAGAACCGGTGCGCGTCGGCGCGGGAGGCGTTGGAGGTCAGCTGCACCACGCCGCAGCCGAGGTCGCGGGCCGTGCCGACCGCCCACTCGAGCATCCGGGTGCCCAGGCCGCTGCCCCGCCGGCTCGCGGACACGCGCACCGCCTCGACCTGGGCGCGGGTCGTGCCGCGGTGCGACAGCCCGGGGATGAGGGTCAGCTGCAGGGTCCCGACGACCTCGCCGTCCGCGTCGGCCACCATGAGCCACTGGTGCGGGTCGGCCGCGATCGCCTCGAACGCCTTGGCGTAGGCCGGGTCGCCCGGCCGCTCCCGCTGGGCCCCGAGGACGTCATCGGCGAGCAGGCCGACGATGGCGGGCACGTCGGCGGCGGTCGCCCGCCGGATCGCGGCCTCCCCCATCAGAAGGTCTCGCGCGGGACGTACAGGCCCCACACGTCACGCAGCGCGTGGCTGACCTCGCCGCCGGTGGCGCGCAGCTTGAGCGCCTCGCGCATCGGGAACAGCACGTTGTCCGAGCCCCGGGCGGCGGTGCGCAGGTCGTCGAGCGCGCGCTCGACGGCGTCGTTGTCGCGCTCCTTGCGCAGCGTCGCGAGCCGCTCGCACTGGTCGACCTCGATCTGGGGGTCGACCCGCAGCGGCTCGTAGGGCTCCTCCTCGTCCAGGGTGTACTTGTTGACCCCGACGACGGTGCGCTCCTTGTTGTCGATCTCCAGCGCCACCCGGTAGGCCGAGCGCTCGATCTCCGACTTCTGGAAGCCCTGCTCGATCGCGGCCACGGCGCCGCCCTTGTCCTCGACCGCCTGGATCAGCTCCAGCGCCGCACCCTCGAGGTCGTCGGTCATCGACTCCACGACGTAGCTGCCGGCGAACGGGTCGACCGTCTTGGTCACGTCGGTCTCGAACGCGATGACCTGCTGCGTGCGCAGGGCGAGCCGCGCCGCCTTCTGGGTGGGCAGGGCGATG
>DASSPC010000414.1:0-2242 GCA_035699865.1 Oryzihumus sp.
TGCGCCAGCAGCAGGTCGAACACGGTGGTCACCAGCCGGCCGCCGACCCGGCGCACCGGCACCCCGCGCTCCACCACGCCGGCGGAGCCGTCCGGCGCGTCGAACCGCGGCAGCCGCACCGTGACCGGGGCGAGCTCGGCCGCCCCCGGTGCGTCACCGGCATACAGCGTGAGCAGTGGGTCCACGCCACCGAGGTCGAGGTTCCACCGGCCCTTGCCCTCCTCGCCGTAGCGGAAGCCCAGGGAGCCGTTGGGCACGACCGGGGTGCCCGCCGCGTCGAGCAGCACCGTCTTGGACGAGGCGTTCTCGGAGGTGTCGCCGACCTGGTCGGCCGTGACGAACTTGCCCGGGACCCAGGCGCCGTCGCGCTCCTCGAGGGTCACCAGGAAGGGCAGGTCGGTGTAGGTCTTGCAGTAGGACTCGAACGCCGGGGTGGCACGCTCGACGAAGAACTCGCGCAGGATGACGTGCCCCATGGCCATCGCCAGGGCGCCGTCGGTGCCGGGGTGCGGCGCGAGCCACTCGTCGGCGAACTTGGTGTTGTCGGCGTAGTCCGGGGAGACGACCACCACCTTCTGGCCGCGGTAGCGCGCCTCGGTCATGAAGTGGGCGTCCGGGGTGCGGGTGACCGGCACGTTCGAGCCCCACATCACCAGGTAGGCGGCGTCCCACCAGTCGGCGGACTCGGGCACGTCGGTCTGGTCGCCGAACACCTGCGGGGAGGCCACCGGCAGGTCGGCGTACCAGTCGTAGAACGAGAGCATCGTCCCGCCGATCAGCGAGATGAACCGCGCCCCCGCCCCGTGGGAGACCATCGACATGGCCGGGATCGGCGAGAACCCGGCGACCCGGTCCGGCCCGTCGGTCCGGATGGTGTGCACGTGCGCCGCGGCCGCGATCTCCAGCGCCTCGTCCCAGGTCGCGCGCACGAGCCCGCCCTTGCCGCGGGCGGCCTTGTAGCGCCGGGCCCGCACCGGGTCGGACGTGATCTCGGCCCACGCCGCCACGGGGTCACCGAGCCGGGCGCGGGCCTCGCGGTACATCTCCAGCAGCACGCCGCGCACGTACGGGTAGCGCACCCGCGTGGGCGAGTAGGTGTACCAGGAGAAGGCGGCCCCGCGGGGGCAGCCGCGCGGCTCGTACTGGGGGCGATCGTCGCCGACCGAGGGGTAGTCGGTCTGCTGCGCCTCCCAGGTGATGATCCCGTCCTTGACGTAGACCTTCCACGAGCAGGACCCGGTGCAGTTGACCCCGTGGGTGGAGCGCACCACCTTGTCGTGGCTCCACCGGTCGCGGTAGAAGGTGTCGGCGTCCCGGCCGCCGGTCTTGTGGAGGGTGCGCAGGTCGGCCGAGACCTGGGCGGGGCGGAAGAAGCGGCGGGTCCGCAGCAGGGCCTCGGTCAGCTCACCGTCCATCGTCACAAGGCGGCTCCCCCTGCGGTCGCCGCGGCGCCGGGATGCCTGGCCTGTCCCGCCCCGAACGCCCGCCAGGTGAAGACGGCCGTGCCCAGGCTGACCAGGGCCAGCAGCGCGAGCCCGAGGCTGTAGTCGTGGCCACGGCTGTAGATCACGCCCATGACGAGGGGCGGGATGAAGCCGCCGAGCCCGCCGGCCGCTCCGACGATGCCGGTGACCGCCCCCACCTGCGGCGGCTCGACCAGCCGCGCCACCAGGGCGAACACCGCGCCCGAGGCGCCCCCGAGGAACGCGGCCAGCCCGAGGAAGGCGACGGTGCCGACCGGGATGAGCGCGAGCTCGAGGGAGGTCAGGGCCGCGAGGGCGGCCACGGCGAGGAAGCACACGGCCAGCACCGGCGCCGGGTGCCACTTGTCCGACAGCCAGCCGCCGACCGGGCGCATGGCCACGGCCAGGACGACGAACCCGGCGGTGCGCAGGGCCGCGTCGCTGCGGGCCAGCCCGAAGGCGTTGGTGAGGTAGGTCGGCAGGTAGACGCTGAACGCGACGAACCCCCCGAAGCCGATGGCGTAGAGCAGCGAGAGCTTGAGCGTCACGGGCCGCTTGAACGTGGTCCAGGCCCGGGCCATGAACGAGCCGGTCGCCGGGACCCGGCCGGGCACGTCCTGCAGCAGGAAGCGCGCCACGACGGCATAGACCGCCAGGACCACCGCGACGAGGACGAACGGCGCGGCCCGACCCCACCGGTCGGCGATCGCCACCGTGGTGAACGCCGACACGGCCGTGCCACCCATGCCGGCGCCGAAGATGCCGATCGCGGTGCCCCG
>DASSPC010000415.1:0-2433 GCA_035699865.1 Oryzihumus sp.
ACCGGGCGGGTCGAGCACGACGCGGCCCGCGACCTGCCCTGCCACACCGGCCTGGTGCTCCTGTCACCGCGGGGCAGCGGGCTGGGCCGGGTCGGCGCCGACAAGTCGGTGCGGCTGGTGCGCGGTGACCGCGACGCGTTCGGCCTGCACGGCCGCAGCGCCGAGCAGCGGGTCGCCCTGGACCTGCTGCTGGACCCCGACGTGGGCATCGTCAGCCTCGGCGGCCGCGCCGGCACCGGCAAGAGCGCCCTGGCGCTGTGCGCCGGCCTGGAGGCGGTGATGGAGCGACGTCAGCACCGCAAGGTCGTCGTCTTCCGCCCTCTGTATGCCGTGGGCGGGCAGGAGCTGGGCTACCTGCCGGGCAGTGAGTCGGAGAAGATGGGCCCCTGGGCCCAGGCCGTCTTCGACACCCTCGGTGCGCTCGTCTCCCACGAGGTGGTCGAGGAGGTCCTCGACCGCGGGATGCTCGAGGTGCTCCCGCTGACCCACATCCGTGGCCGCTCCCTGCACGACGCGTTCGTCATCGTCGACGAGGCCCAGAGCCTGGAGCGCAACGTCCTGCTCACCGTCCTGTCCCGCATCGGCCAGAACTCCAAGGTGGTGCTGACCCACGACGTGGCCCAGCGCGACAACCTCCGGGTCGGCCGGCACGACGGGGTCGCGGCCGTGATCGAGGCGCTCAAGGGTCACCCTCTGTTCGCACACGTCACGCTCACCCGCAGCGAGCGCAGCCCGATCGCGGCCCTCGTGACGGACCTTCTCGAGGGCCTGGAGGTCTGAACCAGCCTCCTGAACAGGGACTTCAGTCCCGAACCCCTGACGGCGGGCGTGGGTCGGCTCACACGCCCGCCGTCACTCTGCGTGACGGGCCCTCGCAAGAGCTTGTCCACAGGCCCGACGGAATATCCCCATTGCCCGATTTGTGGGCTACGCTGCGTGCTCAACCGGGACCGGCCGCGGGCCGCCGAATTTGGTGGGCCATGGCCGGACTGTCACCGTTGACGGAGTCAGATCTCGGTCAGGTAACGCCGGCGTCCCAATGGCGGGACGCCTTCTGATGCCGTAGCCCCCTGCGTCATCACGTGCGTTACAGCCATCTGCGTGCGCGGGCCGCCCACGAGGCGCGCCCACTCTCTTCTGGAGGCGTCATGACCACGTCCTACGCGGGCCGGCACCGAGGTAACACTCCGTGCCGCCGCACCAGCACGCAGGGCACGGTCTTCGGAAGGCCACTTGTGTTCAACCAAGCTCTTCGGCGTCCGCTGGTCTCCTCCGGCGCCGCGCTTGCCACCATCGCCGCCACCGCGGCGGGCTACGCGTCGGCCAACGACCACGCGACCACCCGTACGTCGTTCACCGTCAGCCCCGAGGCGGTCGCCCAGGCGACCGAGCTCTCGGACACCCAGATCGACACCAACGCCTACCTCGCCTCGGCCAAGCAGGCAGCCAACACGCAGCGCGCCGCGATCGAGGGCAAGGCCGCTGCGGCCGCCCGCGCCCGCATCGAGGCCGCTGCGCAGGCCCGCGCCGAGGCCGCGGCCCGCGCGGCGCGCGAGAAGCAGCGTCAGGCGCTGCTCGCGCAGGCCAACACCGACCCGCGCGCCCTGGCCAAGCTCATGCTCGGCCAGTTCGGCTGGGGCCAGGACCAGTTCGGCTGCCTGGACTCGCTGTGGACCAAGGAGTCCAACTGGAACGTCCACGCCGTCAACGCCGGCTCCGGCGCCTACGGCATCGCCCAGGCCCTGCCCGGCTCCAAGATGGCGTCGGTCGGCTCCGACTGGCAGACCAATGCGGCGACGCAGATCAAGTGGGGTCTGCAGTACATCCAGAGCCGCTACGGCTCGCCGTGCTCCGCGTGGGGCCACTCCCAGGCCATGAACTGGTACTGAGCCGCACCACGACATCGACCCCGGACGGCAGCGCCGTCCGGGGTCCGTCGTGTCTGCCGTGATCAGCCCGGGCCGGTTTGCTCACCACGGGCCGCTCCCGGCGGCTTCGAGGAGCCGATCGACCGGCCTCCACCGAGCAAAGCCGTCCGGGGTGGGCAACCTCAGGCGGGCGGACGGGTCATCGCGAGCACGTCGAGTGCAGCGTCGAGCTGGTCCTCGCTGAGCTCGCCGCCCGCGACGTGGCCGCGGTCGATCACGACGTCGCGGATCGAGCGCCGCTCGGCCAGGGCCTGCTTGGCCACGGCAGCAGCCGCCTCGTAGCCGATGTAGCGGTTGAGCGGGGTGACGATCGCGGGGGAGCCCTGGGCCAGGTCCAGGCAGCGCTGCTCGTCGGCGGTGATGCCGTCGACGCAGCGGTCGGCCAACAGCCGGGCGGCGTGGGCGAGGAAGGTCAGCGACTCGAGCAGGTTGCGGCCGATGACCGGGAGCATCACGTTGAGCTCGAAGGCGCCGCTCGCCCCGGCGGTGGTGATGGTCAGGTCGT
>DASSPC010000416.1:0-9744 GCA_035699865.1 Oryzihumus sp.
TGGCCGAAGCCGGGCTGGGTGGACAGGTCGAAGTAGACGTCGCTCGCCCCCGGCTCGCCCTCACCGTCCGGCACCGGCACGCGGTATGCCGTGCCGTCGACGAGCAGCTTGCTCACCGACTCCACCACGGCGGGGATGCTCTCCACCGCACCGACGAAGTGGTCCGGGGGGATGACCGCCAGGTCGGTGAGGTCCTCGCGGAACAGGGCGGTCTCCTGCTCGGCCAGCTCGCGCCAGTCGACCCCGTCACGCTCGGCCCGCTCGAGCAGCGGCTCGTCGATGTCGGTGACGTTCTGGACGTAGACGACCTGGTGACCGGCGTCGCGCAGCGCCCGGCCCAGCAGGTCGAACGTGACGTAGGTGGCCGCGTGGCCGATGTGCGTGGCGTCGTAGGGCGTGATGCCGCAGACGTACATCCGCGCCACCGGCCCGGGGGTCAGGGGGCGCACCACGCCTGCGGCGGTGTCGAACACGCGCACGGGCAGGCCCGCGCCGGGGATCGCGGGCAGGGAGGGCATCGGCCAGGAGATCACCCGCGAAGCCTAACCGGCGGCACTCACAGCGGTGGCCACGGGACGGCCGGCCAAGCCCCACCGGGGCGGGGGAACCGTCCACGCCCGAGGAGCCGGCTCACCCGGGCCCGCAACGCCTCGACCTCCTCGACGGTGAGCAGCGGCGCCAGGGCGGTGCGCACCGCCGACGACTCGGCGTCCAGCTCAGCCGACAGGCGCCCCAGCCGCTCCAGGTCGCGCTCGGGCAGGGGCTGGCCCATCCACCCCCACAGCACGGTGCGCAGCTTGGGCTCGACGTTGAAGCTCACGCCGTGGTCGAAACCCCAGAGGCTCCCGGCCTCCAGCCGCAGGTGCGAGCCCTTGCGGTCGGCGTTGTTGATCGCCGCGTCCAGGACGGCGGTACTGGCCAGGTCCGGGCGGTCGGCGTGCACCACCACCACGGGCTCGCCCTCGTGCGTCTCGCCCTCGAACACCGGCAGCCACCCCGGTCGCACCCGCGACCTCGGGACGACGTCGATGAGGGCCTCCTGCGCCGACAGGTCGACGTCCTCCTCCGCCGGGCCGATCCACAGCTGCACCGAGCCCGGCCCCAACGGTCCCTCGCGCAGGACCGTCGGCGGGACGACGCCCCAGCCGCCGGCCTCGGAGACCACCCACGCGGCGGTCTCCCGTCCGGCGAGCGTCCCCTCCGGGAAGTCCCACAGGGGCCGCTCGCCCCGGACCGGCTTGTACATCGCGTGCGCGGTGCGGCCCGCGTGCTCGACGGTCGTGAGCAGCGCGAGGTTGGAGGCGTCGACGAGCCGGCCCTGCACCTCGATCTCGCCGAGGGTGAGCAGCTCCAGCACCGCGGACACCTCGTCCGCGGTGCTGGGCGGTGTCAGCTCAGCGCTCAGCGCTTGTAGCCGTTCGCGCGCGGGCAGATGTGGCCGGTCGGGTCGAGCGGGCCACCACAGAACGGGCACGGCGGGCGGCCCGCCGCGACCAGGGAGGCGCAGCGACGGGCGAACGCGCGGGCGGCTGCCGGCGCGATCGAGACCCGCAGCATGGTCGGCTCCTCCCCCTCCGGGCCGGGCGGCGCGACGATGTCCCCCTCCTCGTCGACCTCGACCGGCTCGTCGTTGTCGTGGCACTCGAGGATGACGACCTCGCGCCCGGCGTCCCAGGCCAGGCTCATGCTGCCGACGCGGAACTCGTCCTCGATCGGGGTGTCCAGGGGGGCGTTGTCCTCGGCCTCGGCCGCGACGGCCTCGGTCGCCGACCCCCCGGCGAAGTCGTCGAGCAGGTCGTTGATGCGGTCGGCGAGCAGGCTCACCTGCTGCTTCTCCAGCGAGACGCTGACGAGGCGGCGCCCCGAGCTGGCCTGGAGGAAGAAGGTGCGCTGCCCGGGCGGGCCCACGGTGCCCGCGACGAAGCGGTCGGGCGGGTCGAAGTCGATCACCGGCATGGACCGAGCCTAGTCCGCGCCGCCCACGCCACCGCCGACGGCGGCGTCACCCGTCGTGTCGGGGCGGTCCTCGTCGTCGGCCGTCTCCGGCCGCGGGGGCGGGACGATCGAACGCAGGTCGGCGCCGGCGTCGTTGACCCGCAGGACGAACGGCCGCCGCGCGGTGTAGCGCACCACCGACAGCGACGCCGGGTCCACGACGATCCGCTGGAAGTGGTCCAGGTGCGTGCCGGCGGCGTCGGCGAGGACGGACTTGATGACGTCACCGTGGGACACCAGCAGCCACAACGCATCCGGGCCGTGCACCTGCTCCACGGCGGCGTCCATGGCACGTACGGCCGCCACGGCGCGGTGCTGCATCTGGGCGATGGACTCCCCCGGGAAGTCCTCGCCGTCGGGGAAGCGCGCGGCGCTGGGCTGGTCCTGGACCACCCGCCACAGGGGCTCCTGGGCCAGGTCCTGCAGCCGGCCCCCGGTCCACGCCCCGTATCGGCACTCGCCCAGGGCGTCCTCGACGTCCAGGGCCACCCCGGCCATGACCTCGAGCAGCTCCTTGGCCGTCTCCTGGCAGCGCTGCAACGGGCTGCTGACCAGGCGCACGACCGGCACCTCGCGCAGCCGCAGGGCGAGGTCGCGGGCCTGCTGCCGGCCGACGTCGTCCAGCCCCACCCCGGGCGTCCAGCCGGCCAGGGTCCCGCTCGCGTTGGCAGTGGTGCGCCCGTGGCGGACGAGGAGGCAGATCGGCACGCACGCCACTGTATGCCGGGTGTTCGCCTCGGTGCGCAAAGCGTGGTGACATTGGCTCGTGATCGTGGACCAGGCCGTCTACCGGGACGGCAAGCGCATGCACTGTGGAGACCTCAGCGACGAGCTGGAGCTCCTTCGACGGCGTGGCGAGGGCTTCATCTGGATCGGCCTGAAGGACCCCACCGACGCCGAGTTCGCCCTCGTCAACGACGAGCTGCAGCTGCATCCCCTTGCCGTCGAGGACGCCGTCAAGGGCAACCAGCGCCCCAAGCTCGAGGTCTACGACGGGTCGTTGTTCATCGTGCTGAAGACCCTGCGCTACGTCGAGGCCACCTCCGACATCGAGACCGGTGAGGTCATGCTGTTCGTCGGTGACCAGTTCGTCGTCACCGTCCGCCGCGGCGAGGCCAACCCGCTGGCCGGGGTCCGCGCGCGACTGGAGCACTCCCCCGAGCACCTCGAGCACGGGCCGCTGGCGGTGGCCTACTCGGTGATCGACTCGATCGTCGACAACTACACGGTCATCGACACCGAGGTCGAGGAGGACCTCGACCGGATCGAGCGCCAGGTGTTCTCCGGCTCCCGTGACGTGCACGCGCCGAGCATCTACGCCCTCAAGCGCGAGGTGCTGGAGTTCAAGCGCGCCACCGTGCCGCTGGCCGATCCGCTGCGCCGTCTGGCAGAGGACGAGGGCCTGCCGGGGATGAAGGACGAGTCACGGCCCTTCTTCCGCGACATCTCCGACCACCTGCTGCGGGTCAACGACCACGCGGAGTCCTACGACCGGTTGCTCACCGACGTGCTCAACGCGCACCTGGCCCAGATCTCGGTCCAGCAGAACGACGACATGCGGCGCATCTCGGCCTGGGTCGCCATCGCCGCCGTGCCGACGATGATCGCCGGCATCTACGGCATGAACTTCGACAACATGCCCGAGCTGCGCTGGCACTACGGCTACTTCGGCGTCGTCGCGATCATGGCGGTGGCCTGCATCGGCCTGTACCGCGCGTTCCGGCGCTCCGGCTGGCTCTGACCCCCCGCAGGAACCACCGGACGGCCGGCCCAGCGGGGCCGGGTCCGGCTCAGGTGGCGCTGAGCAGCCCGGCCGCCAGGATCACGATCAGCGCGGCACCGAGGAAGATGCGGTACCAGACGAACGTCGTGATCCGGTGGCCGGAGACGTAGCGCAGCAGCCAGGCGATCGAGGCGTAGGCCACGACGAACGAGACGACGATGCCGAGGACGAGCTGGCCCAGGCCGACGACCTTGGGGTCGGCGTCCTTGAGCTCGAACAGACCGGCCGCGGTCAGCGCCGGGATGGCCATGAAGAAGGACAGCCGGGTCGCCGTGACCCGGTCGATGCCGCGCAGCAGCCCCGCCGAGATCGTCGCACCGGAGCGGGAGACACCCGGGATGAGGGCGAAGCACTGCACGATGCCGATGATCACGCCGTCGCGCATCGTGATCGACCCCTCGCCGCGGTGGTAGCCCTGGCGCGCGAGCTCCTTGTTGCGCACCTCGGCCACGAACATGACACCGCTCCACAGGATCAGGGCTGCCGCGACGACCCACAGGCTGCGCAGCGCACCGGTGATGAGGTCCTTGGCCATGAATCCGACGATGCCCACCGGCAGCGACCCGACGATGACGGCCCAGGCCAGCTGGTAGTCGTGGTCGTCGCGCATGCGCGGGTTGCGCAGTCCGCTGAACCACGCGCCGAGGAGACGGGCGATGTCCTTGGCGAAGTAGAGGAACGTCGCCAGGATCGCGCCCATCTGGATGATCGCGGTGTAGGCCGTGACGGCCTTGTCGTCGACGTTGAGACCGAGCAGCTTCTCGGTGATGGTCAGGTGACCGGTCGAGGACACCGGGAGGAACTCGGTGAGCCCCTCCACGATGCCGAGGACGAATGAGTCGAGGTAGGTCAGGTGCTCCACGGGGCCACTTTCGCGTTCGGTCGGTGGTCTACTCGGCGAGGCCGGTCTCGCCGATGAGCTCGGCCATGGTTCTCACCACGTGCACCCGCTCCTGCAGGGAGCCGGCGAACGGCGAGATCGTCAGGGTCGACACGCCGGCCTCGGCGTAGCGTACGAGGCGTTCCTTGACCCGGTCACGCGGGCCGATCAGGGCGGTCCGGTCGATGAGCTCCAGCGGCACCGCCGCCGCGGCGTCCCGGTGCTGCCGCGCGAGGTACAGGTCCTGCACCTTCGCTGCCGCCTCCTCGTAGCCCATCCGCACGGCGAGCTGGTTGTAGAAGTTCTTCTCCCGCGAGCCCATGCCGCCGATGTAGAGCGCGGTGTAGTGCCGCAGCGGCTCCGCGGCCGCCTCGAGGTCGTCGCCGAGGACGACCGGCACGGTGGGCACGATGTCGTAGCCGGCCAGCGGGTCGGCCTCGGTCCCCTTGCCCGCCTTCGCTGCGCCGGCACGCAAGGGCTCGAGCAGCTCCTTGGCGTTCTCCGGGCTGAAGAAGATCGCCAGCCAGCCGTCGGCGATCTCGCCGGCCAGCTCGAGGTTCTTCGGCCCGACCGCCGCCAGGTAGACCGGGATCTGCTCACGGACCGGGTGCACGGTCAGCTTCAGCGCCTTGCCCGGGCCGTCCGGCAGCGGCAGCGTGTAGTGCTTGCCGTCATAGCGCACCGTCTCGCGACGCAGGGCCATCCGCACGATGTCGACGTACTCGCGGGTGCGTCCCAGCGGGGCGTCGAAGCGCACGCCGTGCCACCCTTCGCTCACCTGAGGGCCGGACACGCCCAGGCCGAGCCGGAACCGGCCACCGGAGAGGGTGTCCAGCGTCGCGGCCGTCATCGCGGTCATCGCCGGCGTGCGCGCCGGGATCTGCATCACCGCGGCGCCGAGGTCGATCCGCTCGGTCTGGGCCCCCACCCAGGCCAGCACCGTGGGGGTGTCTGAGCCATAGGCCTCGGCGACCCAGGCCACCGAGTAGCCCAGCCGGTCCGCCTCCTTGGCGAGTGCGATGTTGTCGGCGTCGTTGCCGGCGCCCCAGTAGCCAAGGTTCAGACCGAGTTTCATGGCCGGGAGGCTATCGGCGGGGCTCCACCGTGGGGAGGGGGCGGCGTCGATACAGTCCGAGACATGCACCACAGGAGGATGGGCCGGTCGGGGCTGTCGGTGTCGCGCCTGGCGCTCGGCACGATGACGTGGGGCCGCGAGACCGCCCCGGACGAGGCGCGCGACCAGCTGGCGGCGTTCCTCGACGCCGGGGGCGACCTCGTCGACACCGCCCACGGGTATGCCGGTGGGCTCAGTGAGCAGGCCCTGGGCAGCTTCCTGGGGGACCTGGTCGAGCGCGAGGACCTCGCCATCTGCACCAAGGCCGGCCTCTCCCGGCGCTCGGGCGAACGCGTCGTGGACACCTCCCGCCGGGCCCTGATGAACCAGCTGGACACCTCGCTGGAACGGCTCGGCACCCACTACGTCGACCTGTGGCTCGTCCACGCGTGGAGCGCCGACACCCCGCTGGAGGAGACGCTCTCGGCCCTGGACTGGGCCGTCACCAGCGGCCGCGCCCGCTACGTGGGTGTCTCCAACTACTCCGGGTGGCAGAGCGCCCATGCCGCCACGCTCATGTCCGCGCGCTCGATCCCGTTGGTGGCCAACGAGGTCGAGTACTCCCTGCTGAGCCGCAGGGTCGAGGACGAGGTGGCCCCGGCGGCCGAGGCGCTCGGCCTCGGCCTGATGCCGTGGTCCCCGCTGGCACGGGGCGTGCTGACCGGGAAGTACCGCCACGGCATACCGGCGGACTCGCGGGCGGCCTCGCGCGACTACCCCGGCTTCACCAGCCGGTTCCTGGGCGAACGGACCGCCCAGGTGGTCGACGCCCTGGTCATCGCGGCGCGCGGGCTGGAGGTGTCCCCGGCCGAGGTCGCCCTGGCGTGGGTGCGGGACCGGCCCGGGGTCGTGGCGCCCGTCGTCGGCGCGCGCACGCTGCAGCAGCTGCGCACGGCCCTCGCCAGCGAGTCGCTCTCGCTGCCGCCGGAGCTCGTCCAGGCGCTGGACGACGTGTCGTCCTGAGCCGGCCGGCTCAGCGCGCCGGCGTCTCCTCGTAGTCGGAGTCGTCCAGGCCGAGGTAGACCCCGCCGTCGCCGTCCTCGTCGTCGTGGTCGTCGAGCTCGTCGTCCTCCTCGTCGAGGTCCTCGTCGTCGAAGGGCCCGCTGTAGATCTCCAGCGGGGTCACCTCGCCATAGGCGTCGAGGAGGGCGTCGTCGTAGTCGTCGAAGGCATCCGCAAGGTCCTGGTAGGCCGCGACCACCGTCGGGTCATTCTCACCCCGCCGCGAGGCGGACGCCTCCAGATGGCGCTCGAGGGCAGCCACGAACGTGGCAAGGGCGGCGCGCGGATCGGTGGTCATGCCTTGAAGGTAGCGGGTTCTGGGCCAGAATGGGCAGGGTGGTCGAGTACGAGTGGCGCGTCCTGAGCTTCCCCCGCGACATGTCCCGCGGGGACGTCCGCCGTGTCATCACCGAGCATGCGGAGTACGGCCACTGGGAGCTGTCCCGCATGCGGCTCTACCTCGGCGGCGCACGCCGGGCATGGCTGCGCCGCCGCATCATCCGGGCCCAGCGCACCGCCTAGGCCCTTCGGCGGGGCCGGGAACCTGGCCCCACCCCCGGGCACGACGCACCGGGTGACCCCTCCCCCACGGGGGGCCACCCGGTGGCGTGATGCGGTGCCGGTCAGACCCGTCGCACCGCGGCCGTGCCGGCGCGGCGGGCCCGGGCGACCAGCGTCGCGCCGGACGCGAGCAGGGCCGAGGCCAGCATCAGGAAGAGCGACACCTGAGCGCCGGTGAAGGGCAGGCTGCCCCCGAGCGTGGGGACGTCGCCGGCGGCCGAGCTCGAGCCGCCGGTGCCCGTGCCGGAGCTGCCGGACGCGCCGCCCGAGCCACCGTTGTCACCACCGGTCCCACCCGTGCCACCGCCGGACCCACCGCCGTTGCCCTCGGAGGGGCAGGGCACGATCAGCTGGGCAACCGGCAGGCCCGCCTTGGTGAGCGAGGTGATGAGGTCCTGGTCGAGCACCACCACCGTGCTCTCGACGGGCGCCACCGACGTGGTCAGCCGGGCGCAGGCCCCCACGAGACTGCCGGCCGTGGCGCCCGCGGTGGCCACCGTGTCGGCGCCGGTCCCGGGCGTGCCGGTGCCGGAACCTGCGCCGGTGCCGGCCGGGCAGGCGTTGACGACGCCGGGCAGCGTCTGCTGCGCCGGGGTGCCCAGGTCGGTGCCGAGGGCGGTCAGGTCGACGTCGGCCACGCCCGTGCCCGTGCCCGTGGCCTGCACGCAGGCCGTGGCCAGCGGGTTGGCGTCGACGGTCGCCGCCGCGAGCCCGGCCGCGGCGCCGCTGGTGTTGAACACCGACAGGGGTGTGCCCGCGGTCGCCTGACCCACCTGGTCGAGTGCGCCCTTGACCCCGACGCCGGCCTGCTTGAGCCCGTCCACGAGCGGGGCGGGCGCCGGCGAGCCGGTGACCGGGGGCAGCGGGGACGCCGGGGCCGCGGGTGCTTGCTGCACCAGCGGCACGGTGGCGTCGAGCGTGAGCGGCAGGAGCCGGGACGTCGTGGGCGGGCTGGGCGCCGGAAGCGGCGACGTGACCGGGAGCGACGGCGCCGAGGACGGCAGGGGAAGCGGCGATCCGTCTGCCCTGGCACCGCCCGCGAGGGCGAGTGCCGCCCCACCCGCCAGGACCACAGCTGCGGCGCCGCGGAGCACCGTGTTGTTGAGACGACCAGTCATCGTGTCCATCCCCCGTTTCCCTGCGTTGGCCGCGCACTGGGCGCGGACGTCCGGTGCTGGGGTCAACGAGGGCTGGGTACGTCAGGTGACGTACCCCACAGGGTGACTCGGGCCGCTACCCGCAGTGACGAGTCAGCAGTCGGCCAGCAGCCGCTGCAGCACCCGCGCCCCGAAGCGCAGCGAGTCCAGCGGCACGCGCTCGTCGATGCCGTGGAACATCGGGGCGAAGTCGAGGTCGGCCGGCAGCCGCAGCGGCGCGAACCCGTAGCCCGTGATGCCCAGACGGCTCAGGGCCTTGTTGTCCGTCCCGCCGGAGAGGCAGTACGGCAGGATCGCCGCCCCCGGGTCCTCGGCGAGCAGCGCCTGCTTCATCCGGTCGACCAGCGCACCCTCGAAGGGCGCGTCCAGGGCGATGTCCCGGTGCACGACCTCCACCTCGACGTGCTCGCCGGCGAGCTCGCGGATCACCGCCATCAGGTCGTCCTCGTGCCCGGGAAGGAAGCGGCAGTCCAGCGAGGCCGTCGCGCTCTGCGGGATGACGTTGTGCTTGTAGCCGCCGTCGAGCATGGTGAAGTTCGCCGTGTCCTGCAGCGTGCCCTGGACGAAACCGCGGGCTCCGCCGAGGTGGGCCAGCAGCTCCTGCGGCGACCGGTCGTCATACGGCGTGCCGGTGAGCTCGCTGAGGCCGTCGAGCAGGGCCCGGACCGAGGCGATGTACTCCCGCGGCCAGACGTGCGCGTCGATCCGGGCGACGGCCTGCGCCAGCCGCACCACGGCGTTCTCGGTGTTGGGCACCGACCCGTGGCCGGCCCGGCCGTGCGCCCGCAGCCGCAGCCACGCGATCCCCTTCTCCGCGGTCTGCAGCAGGTAGGCGCGGGTCGGCTCGCCGGTGCCTTTCGCCGGGACGGTGACGCTGTAGCCGCCGACCTCGCTGATCGCCTCGGAGACCCCCTCGAAGACCTCCGGGTGGTGGTCGACGACCCAGTGGCTGCCCTTGACCCCACCGGCCTCCTCGTCGGCGAAGAAGGCGAACACCAGGTCCCGCGGCGGCTTCGTGCCCGTGCGGGCGAGGTGGCGCAGGTTGGCCAGCACCATCGCGTCCATGTCCTTCATGTCGACCGCCCCGCGACCCCAGACGCAGCCGTCGCGGACCTCGGCCGAGAAGGGGTCCACCCGCCAGTCCGCGGCGTGGGCCGGGACCACGTCGAGGTGGCCGTGGACCGCCAGCCCCGGACGGGAGGAGTCCTGCCCCTCGACGCGTACGAGGACGCTGGCCCGGCCCGGCTCGCTC
>DASSPC010000417.1:0-4032 GCA_035699865.1 Oryzihumus sp.
ACCCGCTTGATCTTGATCAGGTTGCGCTTGGCGACGACCATCCCGTCGCTGACGGCGGTCTGCACGCTCATCGGGCCTCACTCCCCACCGGCTCGCGTCCGGCGGCCTCGTCGTCGGCGGCCGCACCCGGGCGGCCGGTCAGGGTCAGGAACGCGTCGTCGAGGGTCGGCCGCCGCACCCCGATGTCCTGGACCTCGATGCCCTCGCCGTCGAGGGCGCGCACGGCGGCCAGCAGCGGGCCGGTCCCGCCGCCGGTCGGCAGGGTGATCCGCCGGGTGTGCTGCTCCACGTCGGGCTCGGCACCGTCGATGGCCAGCGGGGCGAGCACCCCCGCGGCCCGCCGCAGCAGCGCGGCGTCGGCGATGACCACCTCGAGGCGCTCCCCGCCGACCTGGGCCTTGAGCTCGTCGGAGGTGCCGGAGGCGATGACCTTGCCGTGGTTGACCACGACGATCGAGTCGGCGAGCCGGTCGGCCTCCTCGAGGTACTGCGTCGTCAGCAGCAGGGAGGTGCCGCCCGAGACCAGCTCGGTGATGACCTCCCACATGTCACCGCGGCTGCGCGGGTCGAGCCCGGTCGTCGGCTCGTCGAGGAAGATCACCGGCGGGCGGGCGACCAGTGCCCCGGCGAGGTCGAGCCGGCGCCGCATGCCCCCGGAGTAGGTCTTGACCGGCCGGTCGCCGGCGTCGCTGAGCCGGAACTGCTCGAGCAGCTCGCGCGCGCGGGCCCGGGAGGCTGCGCGGCCCAGGTGGTAGAGCCGGCCCACCATGTCGAGGTTCTCGAAACCCGTGAGGTAGTCGTCGACCGCAGCGAACTGCCCCGACAGCCCGATCAGGCCGCGCACCGTCGCCGGGTCGGCCAGCACGTCGACCCCGGCGACGTGGGCCCGGCCGGCATCGGGCTCGAGCAGGGTCGTCAGCACCCGCACAGCCGTCGTCTTGCCCGCGCCGTTGGGCCCGAGCACCCCCAGCACCGAACCCTCAGGCACCCGCAGGTCCAGCCCGTCCAGGGCCCGGACCTCCTTGTAGTGCTTGACCAGCCCCTCCGCCACCACCGCGTCCGTCATGCGGGCCAGCCTCGCACGGTCCGCCGACAGCCCGCGACCGAAAACGCGCAGGTCAGCTCAGCCGAAGTTCAGCTTGTAGCCCTTGCCCCGCAGCGTGCGCAGGACCTCCTCGCAGTGGGCCTGCCCCTTGGTCTCCAGCTGCAGGGCGATCTCGACCTCGTCGACGTGCAGGGTGGCGCCCATGCGGACGTGCTCGATCTCGAGCACGTTGGCATCGACCGCGGCGAGGTCGGCCAGCAGCGCGGCGAGCGAGCCCGGGCGGTCCGGCACACGCAGCCGGAACTGCAGGTAGCGCCCGGCCGCTGACATGCCGTGCCGGATGATGCGCAGCAGCAGCAGCGGGTCGATGTTGCCGCCGGAGAGGACCGCGACCACCGGCCCGTCGCACGACCCCTGCCCGGCGGCGAGCAGCCGGGCCACGGACGCGGCGCCGGCGGGCTCGACGACCAGCTTGGCCCGCTCGAGGACGAACAGCAGCGCGCGGGAGATCATCTCCTCGCTGACCGTCTCGACGGCGTCGACCAGCTCGCGCACGATGGCGTAGGGGACCTCCCCGGGGCACCCGACCGCGATACCGTCCGCCATCGTCGACATGGAGCCCAGCGGCACCGGCTTGCCGGCGGCGAGCGACTGCGGGTAGGCGGCGGCCTGCTCCGCCTGCACCCCGATGACCCGCACGTCCGGGCGCTTGGCCTTGACCGCGACCGCGATGCCGGCCAGCAGCCCGCCGCCGCCGGTGCTGGTGACGATGGTCTTGACCTCGGGGCACTGGTCGAGGATCTCCAGGCCGCAGGTGCCCTGGCCGGCCACGATGTCGGCGTGGTCGAACGGGTGGATCAGGATCGCCCCGGTCGAGGCGGCCATCTCCTTGGCCGCGACGAGCGCCTCGTCGACGGTGGTGCCGACCTGCTCGACGTGGGCGCCGTAGGCCCGCGTGGCCAGCAGCTTGGGGATCGGTGCGCCGATCGGCATGAACACGGTCGAGTCGATGCCGAGCAGCTGGGCGGCGAGGGCGACGCCCTGGGCGTGGTTGCCTGCGCTGGCCGCGACGATGCCGCGCGCCTTCTCCTCCTCGCTCAGCCGCGCGATGCGGGTGTAGGCGCCGCGGATCTTGAACGACCCGGCGCGCTGGAGGTTCTCGCACTTGAGGTACACGTCGGCGCCCACGCGCTCGGACAGGGCTCGGCTGTACTCCAGCGGGGTGGGACGGACGACGCCGCTGAGCAGGTCCTGCGCAGCGATGACGTCGTCGAGCGTGACGGGCAGCGACGGTGATGCCATGCGCGCAGGCTAGTCGGTCGGCTCAGCGCACTGCGAGGACCCCACGGGCCAGCCGGGCGGCCACCTCCGGGCCGTGGTCCGGGGCGTCGGTCAGCAGCCCGACCGCGAACAGCAGGTATGCCGTGTCGACCGCCGTGCGCGCGCCGTCCGGGACCCGCCACCCGCCGGCGTAGTCCCGCGTGACCGCCCCGAGCACGGCCTCGGCGACCCGCGGGCCGCCGTGGCGCAGGACCCCGCCGGAGCCGACGACGTGGGCCAGGTTGGCGGTGGGCCGGCCGCTCTCGCCCGGGTGGGCCGGCCGCGCGTGCCGGCGCACGGCGACCAGGGCGGCGAGCCGGGCGAGCTCGGTGTCGAGGTCGGCCTCCCGGGCGTCGCCGGGGAGGTGCCCGGTGTCGCGGGAGACCCGCTCGGCCCAGCGGCGCAGCCGGTGCAGCTCCTCGCCGGCCAGCAGGTGCTCGGTGACCGCGGCCTCGACCACCCCGGTGGCGTTCCAGCGCATGCCGAGGTCGCCCTCGACGGTGCGGGCGTGCCACAGCGGGGCGACGACGTCCTTGTGCAGGGTGGCGTCCTCGCCCTCGGGCGTGATCACCGAGTAGACGTCGGTCGTGGCTCCGCCGACGTCGACGACCAGCACGTCGCCGTCGACCGCGGCGGCGAACGTCTCGATCCCCCGCAGCATCGCGTCGGGGGTCGCGGCGCGCACCATCGCGGCGAAGTCGGGCCCGCGGGACAGGCCCTTGCCGCCGATGACGTGCCGCAGGAAGACCTCGCGGATCGCGGCGCGGGCGCCCTCGGGGGCGATCACCCCGATCTGCGGCAGGACGTTGCCGGTGACCACGAACCGGCGGCCGGTGGACGCCAGCAGCTCCGAGACCTCACCGGCTGCGTCGGCGTTGCCGGCCACGACCACGGGCTGGGCGACCCGGGCCTTCGCGAGCCGGGACGCGTTGTGCAGCAGCACCTCGGCATTGCCGCCGTCAGTGCCGCCGACGAGCAGCACGACGTCGGGGCGGGAGGCGCGCAGGGCCGCGACGTCGGCGCCGGTCATCGGCCCGGCGGCGACGTGGACCACCCTGGCGCCGGCGCTCAGGCCGACCCGGTGCCCGGCCTCGGCCGTGACCGCCCGCTCGTAGCCGACGACGGCCAGGCGCAGGCCGCCGCCGGCACTGGAGCAGGCCAGCACCTCGTCGACCCAGTGGCCCTCGAGCGCCTCACGGGCGTGCCGGTAGCCGTCGAGCACGTCGGTGCCGACCGTGGTCGGCACCGACGTGCTCGCCAGGGGCACGCCGTCGGCGGTGTCGACGAGCACGGCCTTGGTGAACGTCGACCCGAAGTCGACGCAGAGGACCTGCGCCACGGCAGCGGTGGGCTGCCGGTCAGGCGGTCTTGTCGAGCGCCGCCGCGAGGTCGGCGATGAGGTCGTCGGCGTCCTCGATGCCCACCGAGAGGCGGATGAGGTCCGCCGGGACCTCCAGCTCGGTGCCGGCGACGCTGGCGTGGGTCATCCGGCCGGGGTGCTCGATGAGCGACTCGACACCGCCGAGGGACTCCCCCAGCGTCCACACCGAGGTCGCGCCGCAGACGTCGACCGCCCGCTGCTCGCCACCGGTCACCTGGAAGCTGACCATGCCGCCGAACCGGCGCATCTGCTTCGCCGCGACCGCGTGCCCGGGGTGGCCCTCGAG
>DASSPC010000418.1:0-2838 GCA_035699865.1 Oryzihumus sp.
TGACGCGACCGGCGTCGGCCGATCATCCGGGCCGACCGCGTTCTTGACTCCGCCGAGCAACGTTTCGCGGCAGCCCCGACGGGTGAGGCTCAGGTGGCGTCGACGTCCCACGGGGTCGGCAGGGCCGGGTCCCGACGGGGCCGCGAGGGCTCCTTGAACGGGTTGTAGGCCGAGAAGTCCTCCTCGCCGTCCTCGAGCAGGGCGTCGCGCACGATCCGCCGCGGGTCGTAGCGCCGCGGGTCGAAGGCCTGCCAGTCGATGTCGTCGAACTCGGGCCCCATCTGCTCGCGCAGCTGCCCGCGGGCGCTGTCGGCCATTTCCCGGACCTGGCGGATCAGCCCACGCAGCTTCGCGGCGTACTCCGGCAGCCGTTCGGGGCCGAGCACGACCACGCCGATCACGATCAGGAGGATGAACTCCCAGCCGTTGATGTCGAGGATGTTCACGCGTGGGCCCTTGCGTCGCCGGGGACGGCGATCAGTCCGTCGCCGCTTGCAGGGTCATCCTGACAGTTCGCTCGCTCGTTCCGCGACGCACGGTCAGGGTCACCGTCTCGCCGACCGAGCGGGCGCGGATCGCCACCACGAGCTGGTCGGGGTCGGAGATGACGCGGCCGTTGAACTTGAGGATGACGTCACCGGGCTTGAGGCCGGCCTTGTCCGCCGGTCCGCCCTGGGTGATCGGGGCGCGACCGTCCTTGGACGAGGTGGCGATCCGGACGCCCTCGCCCTCGTAGCCGGTGTCAAGGATGACCCCGATGACCGGGTGCGAGGCCTTGCCTGTCGTCATCAGCTGGTCCGCCGTCTTGCGGGCCTGGTCGCTGGGGATGGCAAAACCCACGCCGATGCTGCCGGACTGGCCGGAGTCGAGCGGGCTCGAGCCCGGGATCCGGGCGATGGCCGAGTTGACCCCGATGACGCGGCCGGACATGTCCAGCAGCGGGCCGCCGGAGTTGCCGGGGTTGATCGCGGCGTCGGTCTGGATCGCGTTGATGAACGCCGGGGCGTCGTCGGCCCCACCCGGGGTCACCGGCCGGTTCAGCGCGCTGACGATCCCGCTGGTGACCGTGCTCTCCAGACCCAGCGGGGCGCCGACGGCGATGACCGGGTCGCCGACGACGACCGAGGCCGAGCTGCCGAGCGGCAGGACCGGCAGGCCGGTCCGCTTCACCCGCACGACAGCGAGGTCGTACGACGCGTCACGGCCGACGATGGTGGCCGGCAGCTGGGAGCCGTCGGAGAACTCGACCCGGATGCTGCCTGAAGCCGCAGCCGAGGACACCACGTGGTTGTTGGTCAGGATGAAGCCGTCGCTCTTGATCACGAAGCCCGAGCCGGTGCCCTGGCCGTCCGCGCCCTTGACCTTGAGCGTGACGACCGACGGGAGGGCCTTGGCGGCGATGCCGGCGATCGAGCCCTCGGGCCGGCTCGTCGACCCGGGCTGGGGCACCGGGAGCACCCCGCCGGAGGTCACGCCGGAGCTGCGGGTGGCGATCAGCGCGCCGGCGGTCCCGCCGAGAAGCGCGGCCAGGAGCACCGCGGCGGCGAGCACCGCGACCGTGCCGGCGCTCCACCGCGACGACCGGGGGCTGGGGGCCGGACTAGCGGGCGGGGGCGTGCCGCCGCCCGCCGGCGGGTCACCCTGCGGCAGCGGCGCGGTGGCGTCGGCCGAGTGGGTGTGGGGCCACGCAGAGAAGGCCACCGGCGCCGTGGCCCAGGGGGACGGGTCGGCTGCCGGGGCGCCGGCCCACGGCTGCCCGGCCCCCGGAGGCGGCATCGCGCCCGGCGCCACAGCGGGCGTCCCGTCCGTGCTCGTCTGCTGGCCGGCACCGGCCGCGTGGGCGACCGGCTGGGGCGCGGCAGGCAGGTGCGTGTAGGGCTCACCGGTGGGCGGCGGGAACCCGGCAGCACCGGGCGGCGGCGACTGTCGTGCGACGTCGACCGGCTCGGTCTGCTCCCCGGAGGGGTCCCGCTGCTGCTCAGTCATGGAGTGATTCTGCCCAATGGGCGCGCCGGACCGTCATCGAGGTCTGCGGCCCCGGCGCGGAGCGACCCAGGCCGGGCCGCAGGACCGCCACCGTCCGGGCGAAGGTCGTGGAGGACGCGGGGGCGGCCCAGCTCGGCGTGGGGGCCACCGGCTGCACCGGCGCCGAGGCAGGGGTCGCCACCCCGATGCTCCACGCGGCGGCGGCCGATGCGCCTGCTGCCAGCCCGGCGAGCATGGCGGCACGGACCGGCGAGCGGTGCAGGGCGGGGGCGTCGCGGCGGACCAGGCCCAGCGGAGCCGGCCCCACCGGGGCGGGCGCCTGCGCTGCCAGGTCGAGCAGCGACGCCTGCAGCCGGCTCGGCGGCCCGGGCATCCGCGCCTCGCGCAGCGAGCCCAGGAGGCGCCGCTCCGCGGCGGCGGCCTCACGGCATACGGCGCACGCCACCAGATGACGGTCGCAGGCGTGCTGCAGCAGCGGGGGCAGGGCACGGTCGACGTAGGCGCTGACCATCGTCCCGAGGTGCTGGGTGCCGACCCCGTCGGCGGGGCGGGGGCTCATCGCGTCCCCGGCACGACCCGTCCGAGCGCGAAGCCCCGACGGGCGGGACGGGCGACCGGTGCCGGCCGCGCCTCCGGGGCCCGGTGCGCGAGCGCCTCGCGCAGCTGCGCCCGGCCGCGGTGGATGCGGGAGCGGACCGTGCCGAGCTTGATGCCCAGCGTGGCCGCGATCTCCTCGTAGGACAGGCCCTCGATGTCGCACAGGACCACCGCGGCACGGAAGTCCGGGGAGAGGGCGTCGAGCGCGCGCTGCACGTCGTCGTCGAAGTGGGTGTCGGCGTAGTGCTGCTCCGG
>DASSPC010000419.1:0-7676 GCA_035699865.1 Oryzihumus sp.
CCGGCGTGATCCAGCGTCGCCAGCGCCCCGACGCCGCGACCTTCCTGGGCTCGGGCAAGGCCGAGGAGCTGCGCGACATCGTCATCGCCGAGGGCGCCGACACCGTCGTCTGCGACGGCGAGCTGACCCCCGGCCAGCGCCGCGCGCTGGAGGACGTGGTCAAGGTCAAGGTCATCGACCGCACCGCGCTGATCCTCGACATCTTCGCCCAGCACGCCAAGAGCCGGGAGGGCAAGGCCCAGGTCGAGCTGGCCCAGCTGCAGTACCTCCTGCCGCGCCTGCGTGGCTGGGGTGAGTCGATGTCCCGCCAGGCCGGTGGCCAGGCCGCCGGCGGCCAGGGCATGGGCTCGCGTGGTCCCGGTGAGACCAAGATCGAGCTGGACCGGCGTCGCATCAACACGCGGGTCGCCAAGCTCAAGCGCGAGATCAAGGACATGAAGACCAACCGCGACACCAAGCGGTCGAGTCGTCGCGACCACGGGGTGCCGAGCGTGGCCATCGCCGGCTACACCAACGCCGGCAAGTCCTCCCTGCTCAACCGCCTCACCGGCGCCGGGGTGCTCGTGGAGAACCAGCTGTTCGCCACGCTCGACCCGACGGTGCGCCGCGCGGAGACCGAGGACGGGCGGGTCTACACCCTCGCCGACACGGTCGGCTTCGTGCGGGCCCTGCCGACCCAGCTCGTGGAGGCGTTCCGCTCCACGCTGGAGGAGGTCGGTGACGCCGACCTGCTGCTGCACGTGGTCGACGGCTCGCACCCCGACCCCGAGGGCCAGATCACGGCCGTCCGCGGCGTCCTGTCCGAGGTCGGCGGTGACCAGATCAAGGAGGTCATCGTCGTCAACAAGGCCGACGCCGCCGACCCCGACGTGCTCGACCGGCTGCGGCGCCACGAGAAGCACTGCGTCGTGGTCTCCGCACGCACCGGCGAGGGCCTGGACGAGCTGCGCGACCTCATCGCCGAGGAGCTGCCGAGGCCGGAGATCCCGGTGACCGTGCTGCTGCCCTACGACCGGGGCGACCTGGTCAACCGGCTGCACCGCGAGGCCGACGTCATCGAGAGCGAGCACACCGAGCACGGCACCCGGGTGCACGCCAAGGTGGGCCCGACGCTGGTCGGTGAGCTCACGGCATACGCCGTCTGAGCCACCGCTATGCCGGGTGGGGGACGGGCCGCCGGCCCGTCCCCTTGCCGTGTCCGGGCCGTCGGTGCGGGGCACTAGTCTCGGGGCCATGGCCCGCCCCGACCTCGACGCCCTCCTGCATGCCGCCGTCCAGGGCGTCGGTGGCACCGAGCGTCCGGGGCAGGTGCAGATGGCCCACGCCGTCGAGCACGCCATCGAGGCCGACGAGCACCTGTTGGTGCAGGCCGGCACCGGCACCGGCAAGTCGCTGGCCTACCTCATCCCCGCGGTCGCGCACGCCTACGAGGCCGGCAAGCCGGCCGTCGTCGCCACCGCCACGCTGACCCTGCAGGCGCAGATCGTCGACCGCGACATGCCGCGCCTGGCCGATGCGATCGCGCCGATCCTCGGCCGCAAGCCGACCTATGCGCTGGTCAAGGGCCGGCGCAACTACCTGTGCCAGCACAAGCTCGTCGGCGGCTTCCCCGAGGAGGAGGACGACGGCCTGCTCTCGGTCGGGCAGGTCGACGCCAACCGCTCCCGGCTCGGGGCCGAGGTCGTGCGGCTGCGCGAGTGGGCCGAGGTGACCCGCTCCGGTGACCGCGACGAGCTGGTGCCCGGCGTCTCCGAGCGGGCCTGGCGGCAGGTGTCGGTCTCGGCGCACGAGTGCCTGGGCAGCAAGTGCCCGGTGGTCACGGAGTGCTTCGTGGAGCAGGCCCGTGAGGCCGCCCGCGAGGTCGACGTCGTGGTGACCAACCACAGCTTCATGGCGATCGACTCCTTCGAGGGGCGGCAGATGCTGCCCGAGCACAAGCTGCTCGTCGTCGACGAGGCGCACGAGCTGGTCGACCGGGTGACCTCCACGGTCACCGACGAGCTCACCGCCTCGATGATCGCGGCCGCCGCCAAGCGCGCCGGCCGGCTGGCCCAGACCGAGCCGGTCAACGAGGCCTCGGTGCTCTTCCAGGGCATCCTCGACGACCTGCCCGAGGGGCGGCTGATGGGCCTGCCCGACACCCTGTCGCTGGCGCTGACCCGGGTGCGGGACACCGCGCGGGCGGTGCAGACCGAGCTCAAGCCCGCTTCCCCCGAGGACAACGACGGCGCCCGGCAGGTGGCCCGGGCGGCCATCGACGAGATCCACGAGAACGCCGAGCGCATCCTCGAGCAGCGCGAGCTCGACGTCGTGTGGGTCAGCCGTGACCCGCGCCGCGGCTCGGTGCTGCGAGTGGCGCCGATGAGCGTGGCGATGCTGCTGCGCGACAAGGTCTTCGGCGACCGCACCGTGGTGATGACCTCGGCCACGCTCGAGCTCGGCGGCACCTTCGACGCGGTCGCCGGCACGCTCGGCCTGCGCGGCGAGGGCTCTCCCGACTGGCAGGGCCTGGACGTGGGCAGCCCGTTCGACTACCCCAAGCAGGCGATCGCCTACGTCGCCAAGCACCTGCCGGCGCCGGGGCGCGACGGCATCGGCGACGCCACGCTCGACGAGATCGAGGCGCTCATCCGGGCCTCGGGCGGCCGGGCACTGGGTCTGTTCTCCTCGATGCGTGCGGCGGTGGCGGCGACCGAGGCGATGCGCGAGCGGTTCGGCGACGAGATCGCGTTCCTGTGCCAGGGGGAGGACCAGACCGCCACGCTGGTGCGCCAGTTCGCCCGGGAGCCCGCCACCTGCCTGTTCGGCACCCTGTCGCTGTGGCAGGGCGTCGACGTGCCGGGGTCCTCCTGCCAGCTGGTCATCATCGACCGCATCCCGTTCCCGCGTCCCGACGATCCGCTGGCGTCGGCGCGCTCGCAGGCCATCGCGCGCATGGGCGGCAACGGCTTCATGGCCGTGTCCGCCACCCACGCGGCGCTGCGCCTGGCCCAGGGTGCCGGCCGGCTGGTCCGCCGCGGCGACGACCGCGGGGTGGTCGCCTTCCTGGACTCCCGCATGATGACCGCGCGCTACGCCGGGTTCCTCCAGCGCTCGCTGCCGCCGTTCTGGCCCACGACCGACCGGGCCATGGTGCTCGCCGCGCTCAAGCGCCTCGACGAGACCGCCCCCGAGCCGTTGCCGGTGCACGAGCCCGCGCTGCGCGGCATGTCGGGCGCGGTCGAGGGCACCTCGATGGGCGAGGCTGACCGCCCGGTGGCGCCGGCTCCGCCGCAGGCCCGGTCGCCGCGCACCGCCGTCACCCAGGGCAGGGCGTGGTCGGCGGAGGAGGACGAGGAGCTGCGCGACGGCGTCGACGCCGGGCTGAGCGTGGAGGAGCTCGCCGACCACTTCGAGGTCGAGCCCGACGTCGTCGCGGCACGGTTGGCCTTGCTCGGTCTCGAGGCCTCCGGCGCCGCGACCCTCTCCTTCGAGTGACCTGTCGCCCCAGCGTGAAAGGCTTGGCCTCGTGACGATCGCTGCCACCGCACCCGGCGTGCCGGCATACGTGCTCATCTCCGGGCCCGAGGGGGTGCTGGCCGAGCGCGCGCTGGCGTCCACCCTGGAGCAGCTGCGTGCCGCGCAGCCCGGCATCGAGGTGATCCGGCTGGCGGCGCAGACCTACTCCGCCGGCGAGGTCGCCGTCCACGCCAGCCCGAGCCTGTTCGGCGGGGCGAAGGTGATCGTCGTGCAGGACCTCGACGAGGCGCCCGAGGAGCTGCAGACCGACCTGCTCGACCTGCTGGCTGCCCCGGCCGAGGACGTCTGGCTCGTGGTGACCCACAAGAGCGGCGCCCGCGGCAAGAAGGTCCTCGACACGCTCAAGAAGTCCGGCGCGCGGGTCCTGGAGTGCCCGGCGATCAAGACCGACCGCGACAAGTCCGACTTCATCACCCACGAGTTCCGCGCCGCCCGGCGCAAGGCCACTCCCGACGCCGTGCGCGCGCTGATCGAGGCGGTCGGCAAGGACGTGCGTGAGCTGGCCGCGGCCGCTGCCCAGCTGGTCGCCGACACCGAGGGCGTCATCGACGAAGGCGTGGTCCAGCGCTACCACGGCGGCAAGGTCGAGGCGACCGGCTTCCGGGTGGCCGACGCGGCGCTCGCCGGGCAGGCGGGGGAGGCGCTGCGCCTGCTGCGTCACGCCATCGCCACCGGCGTCGACCCGGTGCCGATCGTCGCCGTGCTGGCCAGCCAGCTGCGCATGCTGGTCAAGGTCGGCTCGGCCGGTCGGGGCTCCAGCGCCCAGCTGGCCAAGAGCCTGGGCATGGCGCCGTGGCAGATCGACAAGGCCCGCCGCTCGATCAACGGCTGGGACGCCGAGGGCCTGGGCGCCGCCATCCAGGCGGTCGCCGCGGCCGACTTCGAGGTCAAGGGCGGCGGGCGCGACCCGGTCTACGCCGTGGAGCGGGCGATCCTGACCATCACCGCCGCCCGGCACGGCCGCTGAGCGTTTTGGCCGGGCCCGGTCCTCGCTGCTAGATTTGGTGGTCGCGTGCGCGCCTAGGTCGTGTGCGCATGCAGCACCACCCAGCGCGGCTCAACCACGGGTGCCCCACGCCCAGTCCCGAGACGCGCTGCCGCCCTCAACGGCAACACCGACCTGTCAGAACTTCGAGAAAGAGTCCTCGTGGCAAACATCAAGTCCCAGATCAAGCGGATCAAGACCAACGCCAAGCGCACCGAGCGCAACCGCGCGGTCAAGAGCGAGCTCCGTACCTGGATCCGCAAGTTCCGTGAGGCTGCGGCCACCGGCGACGCCGCTGCGGCGAACGAGGCCCTCAAGGTGGCCTCGGTCAAGCTGGACAAGGCTGTGACCAAGGGCGTCATCCACAAGAACCAGGCCGCCAACAAGAAGTCGGCGATGGCCAAGAAGGCTGCCTCGCTCTGAGCCAGCTGGTCTGAAGTCTGAGCGCAAGGGCCGCCACCCCGAGGGGTGGCGGCCCTTCGTGCTGTCTCAGGCGCGACCGATCGCGCGCATCGCCGAGGCCACCTCGCGGAAGCGACGCTCGTCCAGCGTCGCCCCCTGCCGGCGCACCGAGGCCGGGTCCAGGCGCAGCACCCGGTCGACCCGGACCTCGCTCGGGCGCCGCTGGCCGTCCCAGGCCCCGGTGCCGATGTCGACCCACGTGCGGCCGTGCCGGTACTCGTCCTCGTAGTCCTGGTCATGGTCCTTGCTCGTGAGCATCAGCGCGAGCAGCCACCGACCGTCGCGACCGACGACGAGCACGGGGCGGTCCTTGCCCCGGCCGTGGTCCTCCTCGAACGGCACCCACGCCCACACGATCTCGCCCGGGTCGGCGCGGTCGTCGTGCCGCGGCGCCCAGCGCACGTCCACGCGGCCGCGGAAGTCCCCGGGGTATGCCGTGCCGGTCCTCCCGGTGCCGCCCCGCGGCGCCGGGCGTCGGGCTGCGCCTCCGCGCAGCAGCCGGGACAGGGCAGACAGGATCCGGGATCGGGTCATGCCGGACAACCTAGCCGTGGCGCTCAGGACCAGCCGCGTCGCCGCCCGAGCAGGGCGAGGAACGCCCGTGCCATCAGGTGCTGGTGCTGGCGCAGCGCCGGGGTGCACCCGGGAGGCGGCGGGGTGTCCAGGCTGGAGAGCATGTAGACGGCGATGACGGCCAGGAACGCGTCGACCTCCTCCGGGTCCGCCCCGGTGAACAGCGGCGACCGCGCCATGAGCGCCTCGACGTCGACACCCTGCCAGGCCATCAGCGGCAGCAGGCCCGTGAAGTCCAGCCACGCCGGGCCGGTCACCACCCAGTTCCAGTCCACGATCCAGGCCGAGCCGCGCCGGTCCACGAGCAGGTTGTCCGGCCGCAGGTCACCGTGCACGAGGCTCTGGCCGTCGAGCCGGCTCGCGCCGCCGGCCACGCCGGCCAGCGCCGGGCCGCGCTCCAGGAGCCAGCCGGGGATGCCGTGGGGGAGCGCGAAGGTGCCGTCGGCCAACGCCTGTGCGGTGGAGTGGATGCGCGGGTCGTCCAGGTCCCCGGCCATGGTGCCGACGTCCAGGCTCGCCGGCGCCGGGGTCCCCGCCTCGGCGAAGCGCAGGCACGCCTCGTGCGCCGCCTCGACCTCGGCCGGCGTCCAGGGGTGTCCGGGCAGGTGCCCGTCGATGACCCCCAGCAGCAGCACACGCCAGTCCTCGCTGTCGCCGTGGCCGGCCAGCTCGGGAGCCGGTATGCCGTGCGGCAGCGCGGCGAGCACCCGCGCCTCCTGCTCCAGCGCGGCGTGGACGTGGGGGGTCGCCGCTCCGGCGGCCTTGACGAAGACCTCGCGGCCGTCGCCCAGCCGCACCCGCCCGGCATACGCGCCGGTGAAGCCGGTGGTGACGGCAGGGGACGCCTGCTGCACCGGGCTGCCGGCCAGACGGCCGACCGCCTCGTGGACGTGCGCCGGCAGCGAGTCCCACTGCGGGCGCGCGGAGGTGAGGCGGTAGTCGACGTCCTCGGGGACCGGGGTCTGCATGCGTCCGGAGTCTGCCCAGCGAGCGCATCGCCGGGCAACCGGTTTCGGGCCGGCGGGATGACATCGACGTCGGCCGTTGTTCGTCCCTGCGGGCGATGCGAGCGCCCGACCCTGACCGAGCAGTGCGACGAGAAGCGAGCAGAGCGACGTGACCGAGGCCGCCACCCTGGAGACGACCCCGACAGCTGGGGGGCTCAGCCGACCCCGGCACACCAACCTGGCGATCCTGGCGCTGGCCATCGGCGGGTTCGCCATCGGCACCACGGAGTTCGTCACGATGGGCCTGCTGCCGGAGATCGCCCGCGGCGTGGACATCTCGATCCCGACCGCCGGTCACGTCGTGTCCGCCTACGCCCTCGGCGTCGTGGTGGGCGCCCCGCTCATCGCCACGCTCGCTGCCCGGGTCAACCGCAAGACGGTGCTGCTGGCGCTGATGGTCGCCTTCGCCGTCGGCAACCTCGGCTCCTCGATGGCGACCAGCTACCCGGTGCTGATGCTGGCCCGGTTCGTCTCCGGCCTGCCGCACGGGGCGTTCTTCGGCATCGGCGCGGTCGTCGCCGCGAGTCTGGTCCAGCCGCATCGGCGCACGTGGGCCGTCTCGATGATGCTGGCCGGCCTGACCGTGGCCAACATCGTCGGCGTCCCGCTGACCACCTGGATCGGCCAGCACGTCGGCTGGCAGTGGCCCTACGCCCTGGTCGGGCTCATCGCGCTGGCCTGCGTCGCCGCGACCTGGGCCTGGATCCCGCACCAGCCGGCCGACCACGGTGCGTCGATGGCCGCCGAGCTGCGCTCGCTGAAGCGCCTGCAGGTGTGGCTGGCCCTGCTCATCGGCACGGTCGGCTTCGGTGGCATGTTCGCCACGTACTCCTTCATCGCGCCGACCATGACCACGCTCGCGGGCTTCTCCGCGTCGGCCGTCCCGGTGATCCTGGCGGTCTACGGGGTCGGCATGACCACGGGCGCGTTCCTGTCCGGCCGCGTCGCCCAACGCGGCATCCTGCGGGGGATCGTGCTGTCCCTGGCCGCGATCGCGGTGATCCTGGGGCTGTTCGGCTTCGCCGCGCACAGCCCGTGGACCGCGGTGCCGGCAGTGTTCCTGCTCGGCCTGGTGCCCACGATCCTCGTGCCGATGCTCCAGACCCGGCTCATGGACGTCGCCCACGAGG
>DASSPC010000420.1:0-6572 GCA_035699865.1 Oryzihumus sp.
CACGAAGACGCCGACCGACCCCGCCTCGGCGGACATCGCCGCGACCGTCTCGGCCCGCCGGTCCCGCAGCTCACCGGCCGCCACCCGGGTGATGTCCAGACGGCCCGGGTTCTCACGCACCGACTTCGGGGCACCCAGCCCGGGGGCCATCGACGGCAGCAGCTGCGCGGCGTAGTCGATGACGCTGGCCGGCACGCGGAACCCGCGGTCGAGCACCTCGACGTGGCCGCCCGGCTTGCCCAGGTGGGCCAGGGAGGACTCCCACGAGTCCGTCGCCCACGGGGTGGTGCCCTGGGCGATGTCGCCGAGCACCGTGGCAGACCCGGTCGAGCACCGCCGGCCGACGGCGCGCAGCTGCATCGGGGACAGGTCCTGCGCCTCGTCGAGCACCACGTGCCCCAGGCTTCCGGTGCGCGAGAGGTGGTCGGCCAGCTCGTCGAGCAGGACGCAGTCGTGCACCGACCAGCGCGCCGAACCCTTGGCCCGCGGCGGGTTCGGCCACACCAGCAGCTCCTGCTCGGCGGGGGCGAGCAGGTCCTCGGCGTGCCGGGACAGTGCCCCGGCGTCGGCCAGCAGCTCGAACAGCACCGCCCTCGGGTCGAGCGCCGGCCAGACCTGCGCGGCATACCGCTTGACCGCCGTGCTGCGGGCCACGGCGTCCTGGACCCGGTCGTCCGGGGAGTCGCCGGCGGCCTCCATGCGCAGCAGGACGGCGTGGGCGAGCCGCTGGGGCAGCATCTGCCGGGCCGCCTCGTAGCGCACCCCGCGGGTGCGCAGCTCGCCGATGATCTCCTCCACCTCGTATGCCGGGACGCCCCACTTGCGCGCGCCGCGTGGCACCACCAGCGCGTCCGACGGGGTGCCCACGTGCGACCACACCGCGCGGCGCAGCAGCTCGGCCATGCGCGGGTCACCCTTGAGCACCGCCGTGGCGACCGGGTCCGCGCCGCGCACAGGCACCGAGGCGACGAGGTCCTCGATGGTGGCGTGGCGGACCTCGACCTCGCCGAGGGCCGGCAGGACCGCGCCGATGTGGTCGAGGAAGGCGCGGTTGGGGCCGATGACCAGGACCCCGGTGCGGGCGAGCCGCTCGCGGAAGGCGTAGAGCAGCCAGGCGGCGCGGTGCAGGCCCACCGCCGTCTTGCCGGTGCCCGGCGCCCCCTGGACGCAGACGGTGGTGCCCACGTCCGCCCGGACGATCTCGTCCTGCTCGGGCTGGATGGTGGCGACGATGTCACGCATCGGTCCCTCGCGCGGGCGCTCGATCTCGCTGGCCAGGATCTGGCTGCGCACCTCGTGCTCGGCGCGGTCGGTCAGGTGCTCGTCCTCGTAGGCGGTCAGCTGGCCCCGGTCGATGCCGAAGCGCCGGCGCAGGGTCACCCCCATCGGCGCGGTGCGCGAGGCCCGGTAGAACGCCGTGGACACCTCGGCGCGCCAGTCGATGACGACCGGGTCGCCCTGCTCGTCGGCGACGTGCCGGCGGCCGATGTACCACCGCTCCATCCCGTCGCCGTCGCTGGTCGGGTCGGCCGAGGCGTCCCGGTCGATCCGGCCGAAGAACAGCGTCGACGTCGGGTCGTCGGCCAGGGACGCCGCCCGCCGGTGCAGCGTGGCCGCGAGGAACTCGCTGGAGACGCGGTCGCCGCCGTGGGCCTCGAGGGAGAGCGTCTGCTCGCGCATCCGGGCGAGCTCGGCCCGGGCCCGGGCGAGGTGGTCACGTTCGCGCTGGAGCTCGGGGGACACCGACATGACGACAGACGCCTTCCTCGGGCGGGTGCAGGGGGGAGCCGTGCAGCCTAACCCGGGGAAGGCGTCTGTCGGTAGCCGTTTGCCTCTCGCCGCAGGCGGTTCGGCGCGGCCGGCGCCGGGAGAGACCCCGGTGCCGGCCGACCGGCTACTGGTTGCTGTCCGGCCGCACCGCGAGGGTGACCGGGACCTGCAGCTGCTTGCCGCCGCGGACCACGGTCAGCGTGACCTTCTCGCCGACGGTGCGCTCGCGGATCTGCGCCACGAGGGACTCGGCGCTGGAGACCGGGGTGCCGTTGACCGCGATGATCGCGTCGCCGGTCTTCAGGCCGGCGTCCGCCGCCGGGGTGCCGGAGACGACCTGCCCGATCTGGGCGGCCGACCGCCTGGCCGAGCCGTCGGTGACCGTGGCGTCGCGCGAGCTGACCCCCAGGTAGGCGTGCTGGGCCTTGCCGGTCTGGATCAGCTGGTCGGCGATGGCCTTGACCTCGTTGACGGGGATCGCGAAGCCGATGCCGATGTTGCCGCTCTGGCCGCCCGAGGAGGACCCGGAGACCGAGGCGATCGAGGAGTTGATCCCGACCAGCTGGCCGCCCGCGTTGACGAGGGCACCGCCGCTGTTGCCCGGGTTGATCGCCGCGCTCGTCTGGATCGCGTTGGTCACCACCGGCTCACCGGTGGCCTGCCCGAGCTGGTCGCCGCCGGAGGAGTCCGCGGTGGTCACCGGCCGGTTGAGCGCGCTGACGATGCCCGTGGTGACGGTGCCGGCGAGGCCGAGCGGGTTGCCGACGGCCATGACCGGCTCGCCGACCGTGAGCCGGGTGGCGTCACCGAGGGCGATCGGCTTGAGGTCGCCGGGCGCGTTGTCCAGCTTGATCACGGCCAGGTCGGTGGCAGGGTCGGTGCCCACGACGCTGGCGGAGTAGCTCCGCTGGTCGTTCAGGGTCACCGTGATCTGGCTGCCCTGGCCCAGACCGCTGACGACGTGGTTGTTCGTCACGACGTGTCCGGACTTGTCGATGATCACGCCGGAGCCCTTGGCGCTGCCCTGCTGGCTGTCGATCGAGATGGAGACGACGCTCGGCACGACCACCCCTGAGGTGGCCGCCCAGTCGGGGGACGACGGGTTGGCCTGCACGACCGGCGCCGACGGCGAGGCCCCGAGCGAGCTGGTCGAGGTGGTGGCCGTGGTGGTGTCCGTGTGGGTCACGGCGTAGGTCGTGCCGCTCGCGAGGACCGCCGCGAGGACCGCCACCGAGACGAGCTCGACGAGGCGGCGCGGCCGCCGGTCACGGTCGGCGCCGGCCTTGGTCCAGACCGGCGGGGGCGGCTCGGCCGGGGCCGGGTGAGCAGCCGCCTGCGACGGCCCAGCGGTGTGCTCGCCGTACCAGAGGGGCTGCGTCGGCTGCGGCTCCGAGGTGGGGGGCACTGGTCCGTACGTCATGGTGGTCACTCCTTCGCAGGGCTTGATGAAGACCACTCAACCCCGGCGACGTCAACCCTTGCTGGATGCTGTCTGGGAGTTTGCTGTGGGCAGGTCCACGACGAAGGTGGCGCCGCCGCCGGGCGTCTGGGCGACCCCGACCTTGCCGTGGTGGGCGTTGACGATGGCCGCCACGATGGCCAGACCCAGGCCGTTGCCGCCACCGTGGCCGCGCATCCGTGAGGGGTCGGCCCGGTAGAACCGCTCGAACACGCGTCGCGCCGCGGCCGGGTCCACGCCGGGGCCGTGGTCGCGCACCTCCAGCAGCGCCCGCCCGCGGTCCCGGGAGCCCACGGCGACCTCCAGCGGGGTGCCTGGCGGGGTGTGGTTCACCGCGTTGCCGACGAGGTTGGTCAGCACCTGGCGCAGCCGGGCCTCATCCCCCTTGACGGTGGTGGGCTGCAGCTCACCGTCGAGACCGTGCAGGGTGATCGCCCGGCTCGGGTCCAGGGCCTTCGCGTCCTGCACCGCGTCGGCGGCGAGCACGGTCAGGTCCACAGGGGCGAAGGTCATCGGCCGCTCGTCGTCCAGACGGGCCAGCAGCAGCAGGTCGTCGACGAGCACGCCCATCCGCTTGGCCTCGTCCTCGATCCGGCGCATCGCGGTGGCGACGTCCTCGGGCTTGGTGACGGCCCCCTGGCGGAACAGCTCGGCGTAGCCGCGCACCGCCGCCAGCGGGGTGCGCAGCTCGTGCGAGGCATCGGCGACGAACTGGCGCATCCGCTCCTCGGAGGCCTCGCGCACCGCGAAGCTCTGCTCGATCTGGGCGAGCATCGCGTTGAGCGAGCGGGACAGGCTGCTGACCTCGTCCTTGGCCGTGCGCTCCGGGATGCGTCGGGTCAGGTCGCCGCCGGCGATGGCGGCCGCGGTGTCCTCGATCTGGGTCAGCGGCCGGAACGCCCGCCGGACCGCGAACCAGCCGATGAGCGCACACGCCAGCATGACGCCGAGGCCGATGACGAGCAGTGACTCCTTCATGTCCGTGATCGAGGCGTCGACGTCGAACAGCGGCACCGCGATCGCGTAGATGACCGCCTCGCCGTCGTTGGTGATGCCGGCGCCGGCGATCATGCGCCAGCGGCCGTCCCCGTCGGTCGAGGGGACGGTGAACGGCTCGTGGGTGCGGACCCGGCTGTCGGCCAGGGTCAGGTGGGGCACCTGCGGGTGCTCCCTGGCCTCGGCGGTCGACCGGGGGCCCGCGAAGACCTTGCCGTCGATGGGGAAGATGAAGCGCGTGGCGTAGTTGGTCGGCAGGGCCGGCCGGTCGTTCAGGTTCCGGGCGGCCTGGCTGATCGTCGGCACGGCGGCGGTCCGCAGGTCCGCGTCGACCGCCGACATCAGTGACCGGCGCATGAGGAACAGCGCCGTGACCCCGGTCAGGGTCAGGGAGACGAACAGCAGGATGAGCACCACGGCGACCAGGCGCACGCGCAGCGGCAGGGCCTCGAACGGCCGGGCGAGCCGCTCCACCGGTCGGCGCTGCGCACGCACCGGCTCACCCGTCATACAGGCTCGGGCGGCAGCCGCAACACGTAGCCGACCCCGCGCTTGGTGTGGATCAGGGCGGGCTCGTCCGCGTCGACCTTGCGCCGCAGGTAGGAGATGTAGGACTCGACGATCCCGGACTCGCCGCGGAAGTCGTAGTCCCAGACGTGGTCGAGGATCTGCGCCTTGGACAGCACCCGGTTGGGGTTGAGCATGAGGTAGCGCAGGAGCTTGAACTCGGTCGGGGAGACGTCGATGACGCGGGTGCCGCGGCGCACCTCGTGGGAGTCCTCGTCGAGCTCGAGGTCGTGGAAGCGCAGGGTCGCGTCGTCGGCCACCTCGCCGCGGGTGCGGCGCAGCACGGCGCGGATCCGGGCCACGACCTCCTCCAGGCTGAACGGCTTGGTGACGTAGTCGTCCCCGCCGACAGTCAGCCCCTTGACCTTGTCGTCCAGCGAGTCGCGGGCGGTGACGAACACGATCGGCAGCAGCCGGCCGGAGTCGCGCAGCTTGCGCGTGACGGTGAAGCCGTCCATGTCGGGCAGCATCACGTCGAGCACGACGAGGTCGGGGGAGTGCTCGCTGGCCTGGCGGATGGCCGTGGCGCCGTCTCCGGCCACGTGGACCTCGAAGCCGGCGAAGCGCAGCGACGTGGCCAGCAGCTCGCGGATGTTGGGCTCGTCCTCGACGACGAGCAGGCGCGCCTCAGGGGTCGTGGTCGTCACGACCACGAGTGTGTCCGTCGAGCCTGAGAGTTCGCTGGGAACTCCCTGCGTAGGTGTGGGTCAGTCGCGGGAGGTGACGTCGTCGGCGTCGACGATCCGGTAGGCGTAGCCCTGCTCGGCCAGGAACCGTTGCCGGTGCGCGGCGAAGTCGGCGTCCACCGTGTCGCGGGAGACCACGGTGTAGAAGTGCGCGGTGCGCCCGTCGCCCTTGGGGCGCAGCACCCGTCCGAGCCGCTGGGCCTCCTCCTGACGGGAGCCGAAGGTGCCCGAGACCTGGATGGCGATGCTGGCCTCGGGCAGGTCGATGGAGAAGTTGGCGACCTTGGAGACCACGAGCAGGCCGATCTCGCCGGTGCGGAACTGCTGGAACAGCTTCTGCCGCACCGTCACCGACGTCTCACCGGTGATCACCGGGGCGTCGAGCCGCTCGGCCAGGGACTCGAGCTGGTCGAGGTACTGGCCGATGACCAGCGTCGGCTCGCCGCGGTGCTTCTCCACGAGGGAGGCGACGACGTGGTCCTTGGTGGTGGAGCAGGACGCGAGCCGGTAGCGCTCCTCGGCCTCGGCCATGGCATAGGCCATCCGTTCGCCGTCGGGCAGCGTGACCCGCACCTCGACGCAGTCCGCCGGGGCGATGTAGCCCTGCGCCTCGATGTCCTTCCACGGCGCGTCGAAGCGCTTGGGACCGATCAGGCTGAACACGTCGGCCTCGCGGCCGTCCTCGCGCACGAGGGTGGCGGTGAGGCCGAGCCGGCGCCGGGCCTGCAGGTCGGCCGTCATCCGGAGGATCGGAGCGGGCAGCAGATGGACCTCGTCGTAGACGATGAGGCCCCAGTCGCGCGCGTCGAGCAGGTCGAGGTGGGCGTAGGCGCCCTTCCGTTTCGTCGTGAGGACCTGGTACGTCGCGATGGTGACGGGGCGGATCTCCTTGCGGGCGCCGGAATATTCGCCGATCTCCTCCTCGGTCAGCGACGTGCGGTGGAGCAGCTCGTCGCGCCACTGCCGGGCCGACACCGTGTTGGTGACCAAGATCAACGTGGTGGCTTGGGCGTGTGCCATCGACGCCGCCCCGACCACGGTCTTCCCTGCTCCACACGGAAGCACCACCACGCCGGAACCCCCGTGCCAGAACG
>DASSPC010000421.1:0-7178 GCA_035699865.1 Oryzihumus sp.
CGCCGCGATGGCAGCCCGCTGGGACACGTTGGACACGTTGGACGTGGCGTGCGACTGCAGGTTGGTCGCCGCCTTGATGACGTCCCTGGGCCCGACCATCCAGCCCACCCGCCAACCGGTCATGGCGTAGGTCTTGGCGACCCCGTTGAGCACGACGCAGGTGTCGGCCAGGCCGGGCACCTCCACCGGCATCGACGCCGAGCGCACCCCGTCGTAGGTGAGGTGCTCGTAGATCTCGTCGGTCAGCACCCAGATGTCGTTCTCGAGCGCCCACCGCCCGATGGCCTCGACCTGCTCGGTCGGGTAAACGGCGCCGGTCGGGTTCGACGGCGAGCAGAACAGCAGCACCTTGGTCTGCGGGGTGCGCGCGGCCTCGAGCTGCTCGACGGTGACGAGGTAGCCCTGGTCCTCGCCGGCGAACACCTCGACCGGCGTGCCCCCGGCGAGCGTGATCGCCTCGGGGTAGGTGGTCCAGTAGGGCGCCGGCAGCAGCACCTCGTCGCCCGGGTCCAGCAGCGTGGCGAAGGTGTTGTAGACGGCCTGCTTGCCGCCGTTGGTGACGAGCACCTGCTCGGGGGTCACGGCATACCCGCTGTCGCGCGCGGTCTTGGCGACGATGGCCTTCTTCAGGTCCGGGAGCCCGCCGGCGGGCGTGTAGCGGTGGTTGGCCGGGTCGTGCGCGGCCGCGACCGCGGCCTCGACGATGTAGTCCGGCGTCGGGAAGTCCGGCTCCCCGGCGCCGAACCCGATCACGGGCCGGCCCTCGGCCTTGAGCGCCTTGGCCTTGGCGTCGACGGCGAGCGTGGCGGACTCGGCGATGGCGCCGATGCGCCGGGAGATGCGGCGGGCGGGGACGGTGGAGGCAGCTGACTCGGTCACGCACATCATGGTCCCAGACCTGCTGTATGCCGTGCCATGGCGTCCGCGCTGCGGTCGCCCCTGACCACGCGGGAGGAGAACGGGAGAAGAAAACGTGCCCCCGGGGTCGAGACCACCCCTGCGAGTCGGGCACAATGGTCGGGCATCACCGCGAGTTCGCTTTGGGCCCCGTCCCTCGCGTATGCTCGCCCCTTGGGTGGTTGACGACAACCATGCTGACGCATGCCCGATACCACCCGTAGGGCAGTGGCTCAATTGGTAGAGCACCGGTCTCCAAAACCGGCGGTTGGGGGTTCGAGTCCCTCCTGCCCTGCGTCGTAGATGCCGATGACGTTCGGCGTCGGCATCCCAGCCAGGAGTGTCGGCGCCGAAGGTCACAGGTCAGCAACCGAGAAGAGGACCAGTGACGAACGTGAGCACGGCCGACACCCGCGGCTCCGGCCGCCGCGGCGGCTCGTCCCGCAAGCGCGGCAACGTTGTCACGCGTCTTTTCCGTGCCGTCGGGCTGTTCGTCAGCCAGATCATCGACGAGCTGCGCAAGGTCGTCCGGCCCACCCGCCACGAGCTGCTCACCTACACCAGCGTCGTCATCGTGTTCGTCGTCGCGGTCATGCTCTACGTGTCCGTGCTCGACTTCGGGTTCGGCAAGCTGATCCTGTGGGTGTTCGGCAGCTAGCCCGTCCCGGCCGGTTCCCGGCCCACGGCCGCCCCTCGGCGGCCGACAGACCAGAGTTACGGAAGTAGGTCACCAGCGTGTCCGACCAGTGGAGCTCCGAGGCGCCGCGCGAGAGCGGTGCTGACGTCGACGTCGTCGAGACCTCTGCCGAGGAGACGGCTGCGCCGGAGGCCGGCGACGTCGTCGCCGAGGCCTCCGAGGCTGTCGAGACCCCCGAGGCGACCGAGACCCCCGAGGCGACCGAGGCCGCTGAGGCGACCGGGTCCGCCGAGCCGACCGAGTCCGCCGACCCGGTCAAGGAGTTCAAGGACGCCCTGCGCCGTCAGGAGGGTGACTGGTACGTCATCCACTCCTACGCGGGCTACGAGAACCGCGTGAAGACCAACCTCGAGACGCGCGTGACCAGCCTCAACATGGAGCCCTACATCTTCCAGGTGGAGGTCCCCATGGAGGAGGTCACCGAGATCAAGAACGGCCAGCGCAAGCTGGTCCGTCGCGTCCGGATGCCCGGCTACGTCCTGGTCCGCATGGACCTCACCGACGAGAGCTGGGGCGCGGTGCGCCACACCCCGGGCGTGACCGGCTTCGTCGGCCACACCCACCAGCCGGTGCCGCTGAGCCTCGACGAGGTCTTCACCATGCTGGCCCCCAACCTCGAGACCAAGGACGAGGCCGCCGCCCCCGGCAAGGCCGGCGCCAAGAAGACCGCCGACATCAAGGTCGTCGACTTCGAGGTGGGCGAGTCCGTCACCGTCATGGAGGGTCCGTTCGAGACCCTGCCTGCCACGATCTCCGAGATCAACGCCGAGTCGCAGAAGCTCAAGGTGCTGGTCTCGATCTTCGGCCGGGAGACCCCGGTCGAGCTGTCGTTCAACCAGGTCGCCAAGATCTGACCGGACGACGTCCGCCCGCGGACGCTGCAACCGGGTCATCGCCCACGGCGTAGGCCCACACCACAAGAAAAGGACCCCAAGCAATGCCTCCCAAGAAGAAGAAGGTCTCCGGCTTCATCAAGCTGCAGATCCAGGCCGGTGCTGCCACGCCCGCGCCGCCCGTGGGCCCCGCCCTCGGCCAGCACGGCGTCAACATCATGGAGTTCGTCAAGGCGTACAACGCTGCGACGGAGTCCCAGCGCGGCAACGTCATCCCGGTCGAGATCACGGTCTACGAGGACCGGTCCTTCACCTTCGTCACGAAGACCCCGCCGGCCGCCGAGCTGATCAAGAAGGCCGCCGGTGTGGCCAAGGGCTCCGGCGAGCCGCACAAGACCAAGGTCGCCAAGCTCACCGCTGACCAGGTCCGCGAGATCGCCCAGCAGAAGATGGAAGACCTCAACGCCAACGACATCGACGCCGCGAGCAAGATCATCGCCGGCACCGCCCGCTCCATGGGCATCACCGTCGAGGGCTGACCAGGCTTGAGCGGGCTCGACCCGCTCGAACCGCCGGTATGCCGGTGAGCCCACCTCCCCGAGGTGGGCCCCGGCAGGCCGACAGTGGCAGGGCCAGGCGCTGGCCCGAGGACCACGACTCCACCACCACCACGAAACACACAGGAGCAGAAGTGAAGCGCAGCAAGTCCTACCGCGCCGCCGTCGAGAAGATCGACGCCGGCAAGCTCTACGCACCGCTCGAGGCCGTGCGTCTGGCCAAGGACACCTCCACCACCAAGTACGACGCGACCGTCGAGGTGGCCATGCGTCTGGGCGTCGACCCGCGCAAGGCCGACCAGATGGTCCGCGGCACCGTGAACCTCCCGCACGGCACCGGCAAGACCGCCCGGGTCCTGGTCTTCGCCACCGGCGAGCGTGCGGAGCAGGCCACCGCGGCCGGCGCCGACTACGTCGGTTCCGACGAGCTGCTCGACAAGGTCGCCGGCGGCTGGCTCGACTTCGACTCCGTCGTCGCCACCCCCGACCTCATGGGCAAGGTCGGTCGCCTGGGCAAGGTCCTCGGTCCTCGCGGCCTCATGCCCAACCCGAAGACCGGCACGGTGACCATGGACGTCGCCAAGGCCGTCTCCGACATCAAGGGCGGCAAGATCGAGTTCCGCGTCGACAAGCACGCCAACCTGCACTTCATCATCGGCAAGTCCTCCTTCGACGAGGCCAAGCTGGTGGAGAACTACGGCGCGGCCCTCGAGGAGATCCTGCGACTCAAGCCGTCCGCGGCCAAGGGTCGTTACATCCAGAAGGCGACGCTGACCACGACGATGGGCCCCGGCATCCCGCTGGACCCCAACCGCACCCGCAACCTGCTGGCTGACGAAGAGGCTGGCCAGTAATTGGCTGATCCTTCCATGTTCTTCCACCGAAGCCGCGCCGGGCTCCCTGGCGCGGCTTCGGTCGTTGCCGCCCTGGTGCTGGCACTGGGCGTCGCGGCCTGCGACGACTCGCCCCCGGTCCCGCAGCACACGGCCGGCCAGCGTGTCGCCGCCGGTCCGCTGTTCGGTGACATGGTCAAGCGGATCGAGTCCCGGCGTGCGGTGCACTTCTCCAGCCAGGGGCCGACCGGCACCGGGTCCGGGGACATCGTCGTCGACGGTGCGAAGTCGCGGCTGTCCTTCTCAGGCGACCAGAACGGCGAGAGCACCGAGCTGCGCGTCTTCGGCGACTCGGTCTACATCTCCGACACCTCCCAGCCGGGCAAGAAGTGGCTGCGCCTCTCGCCCACGGGTGGCGACCAGCTCTCGGCGATGATGGCGCCGGTGGTCGCCGTCATCACCGCCTCGCTCAACCCGGCCAACCAGGTGCGCCTGTATGCCGGCGCGGCGCCGTTCACGACGGTCGGCACCGAGCGGGTGGGGGACCGGCAGACCACCCACTACCAGGGCAGCATCCAGGCAGCGGCGATGCTCCCGCTCCTGCCCGCCGAGGTCCAGGCGCAGGTGCGCGACCGCCTCACCGGCTCCGTCGCGGTGGAGGTCTGGATCGACCAGGACGGCCTGCCGGCCCGGATCAGCTCGACGAAGCCGGGGGAGGGGCCCACGGTCACGACCTACACCCGTTGGGGCCAGGACGTCGACGTCACCCGGCCGGCGCAGGACGAGGTCGCCGACCCGCCCCGGCTCCCTCCCCAGCCCTCCGCCCCCACCGGCGGACACTGACCGTCCCCACCCCCGGCCGGCGACCACGGCGTCACGTCGTGGTTATGCTCGATCAGCGGCCCGCCCCGCCTCTGGCGCTCCCGGCGGCTCACCGTCCACGCACCTCGACCTCTCCAGGGGGATGAGAGATGAAGAAGCTCCTGACCGTTCTCGCCGGCTCGGCGCTGCTCGCGGTCGCGGGCTGCTCCGGCGGCAGCACCGCCTCGGGCACGTCCTCGACCACCGCCGCGCCCAAGCCCGGCGAGGTGGTCCAGGCCTCGGCGTTCACCCCTCGTCTGCAGTCGGCGATGAAGAGTGTCAAGACCGTGCACATGACCATGAGCGTCAACGCCGGGGGCACCACCGGTCTGACCGGCGAGGGTGACGTGACCAACGAGGGCGGGGTGGCCGAGCACCTGAAGATGAACGTCGCATCCCAGTCGATGGAGCTGATCCTGAAGTCTTCGGCGTTCTACCTGAAGTCCGCGCTGCTGCCGGTGGGCGACAAGTGGATCGTCGCCCGCGAGGGCGGCACCGACGCGTTCTCGAAGCAGCTCGCTCCGCTGTTCGAGCAGATCAAGCAGATGCAGCCCCAGCAGCAGGTGGCGAACTATGCCGTGGCCGACCAGAAGGTCGTCGGGCAGGACACCGTGGACGGAGTGTCGACCACCCACTACACCTCGTCCCCCTCGGCGGCCCAGATCACCAAGGCCCTCAGCCTCAACCCGCAGCTGGCCTCGTCCATCACGAGCGCCGACCTGAAGGACATCAAGGTCGACCTGTGGATCGATGCCCGGGGTCTGCCGCACAAGATGGTCAACACGATGACGCTCAAGGGCAAGCCGGTCACGACCACGGTGCTGCTGTCCAGGTTCGGTGAGCCGGTGACCATCACGGCGCCGCCGGCAGCCCAGACGACGACCGCGCCGTAGGTCCTGTCGGACCGGTTGAGCCGTCGGCCGTTCGGCGCCGGCGGGTCAGCCGTTCGGACAGTTCGGCCACATCCGCGCCCTGCGCGCCCACGGCCGCTCCTAACGTGTTCGGGGAGAACCGGACGCGTCGCGGGGGTGTGGTCATGGGTCGTGGGCTCAGGGGGCTCGTCGTCGGTGCGGCGGCGGTGCTGCTGACCTCGGGGTGTGCCGTTGCGCCCCTCGTGGTGTCGGCGACGCATGACACCCGGACTGCCCCGCCCAGCAGCGCCCCTGCGATGGGCACCCGTCCCGGGGACGTGGTCGACGCCGCCGAGCTGTCCCGGCGCGTGACTGCCGCCTCGCGCGGCGTGGACAGCGACCACTTCGTGATGCGGTTCTCCGGCCTGACCGTCGAGGGCGACATCTCGCTCCGTCGCGGGCGCTTCGCCGCCAGGGAGACGGCGACACTGCACGGGGCGCACGTCGAGATGATCGTCATCGACAGCAGGGCCTGGGTGCGTGCGCCGTTGTTGACCCGAGGGCGGTGGGTGACCGCGAGGTCCGGAGGGCTGGACCGGCTCAGCCGCGCCCTGCAGCCGATGTTCGACGAGGTCACCCAGCTCGAGAAGGGCGAGCAGGTGCGCCGCCAGGTGACCGGGACGGTCTCCCGGGGCGCGACCAGGATGGTCGGCGGGGTCCTGCTGACGGAGTACATCGCCCACCCCACTGCCAAGGACGTCCTCGACGCCATGCCCCAGGAGGAGGCGGACGAGATCCGCACCCGGGAGATCAATGGCATCTCGGCCCACGTGTGGGTCGACGGCTCGTTCCTGCCCCGGACCCTGACCAGCACGGTGACCGTGAGCGGCACGCAGTACGTCACGCGGCTGGACCTGTCCCGCTTCGGTGAACGCGTCACGATCGCGCCGCCGGTCCCCGGGTCGACCACGCCGCTGCCGCCGCTGGAGGCCTGAGGGCCGTTTTGACCCGGGCCACCACCGACCCGTACTCTGGCGCCTGACCAAAGACCGCCGGTTGTCCTCGTGCGTCAGTGCGAAGACCGAAGGTTCCGCAGCAGAGCGGGCGACCAGCGCAGGCCACGCACGTGAACGGCATACAGGCTCGTCCTGATCTGCTGGGAGCCCCCGCGTCCTGCGCTGGGGGCTTTTCTCGTGCCTGGGGTGACTTCGCCGGCATTCACCCGGAAGGAGGCCCCGCATGGCAAAGCCCGAGAAGTCGGCAGCCATCGCCGAGCTGACGGACAAGTTCCGCAGCTCGGGTGCGGCCGTGCTGACGGAGTACCGCGGCCTGACCGTGTCGCAGCTGACCCAGCTGCGAAGCTCCCTGCGTGAGCACGCCAGCTACGCCGTGGTGAAGAACACGCTGACCCAGATCGCTGCCAAGGAAGCCGGTGTCACGGCTTTCGACGGCCAGCTCACGGGCCCCTCGGCGATCGCCTTCATCACCGGTGACCCGGTGGAGGCGGCCAAGGGCCTGCGTGACTTCGCCAAGGCCAACCCCCTCCTCGTCATCAAGGGCGGCGTGCTTGACGGCAAGTCGCTGACCGCTGACGAGATCAAGAAGCTCGCGGACCTCGAGTCCCGCGAGGTTCTCCTGGCCAAGCTGGC
>DASSPC010000422.1:0-4362 GCA_035699865.1 Oryzihumus sp.
GTTCGAGGTCGCCGACTCCCGCCGGATGTTCGCCGTGTTCGAGCAGCCCGACCTCAAGGCCACCTACGCCTTCACGGTCACCGCCCCGGCGCACTGGCAGGTCGTGTCCAACTCCCCCACCCCGGAGCCGACCCCGGCCGGGGAGTTTCAGGACGAGGCCGGCGCCACCGTCGCCCGGGCCACCTGGGCCTTCTCCCCCACGCCGCGGATGTCGTCCTACATCACCGCGCTGATCGCCGGCCCCTACGACGTGGTCCGTGACGAGGTCCAGACGCGCAAGGGCGTCGTCCCGATGGGCGTGTTCTGCCGCAAGTCGCTGACCCCGCACCTCGACGCCGAGAACGTCTTCGACTGCACCAAGCGCGGGTTTGCGTTCTTCGAGAACGAGTTCGACTGCGAGTACCCGTTCGAGAAGTACGACCAGATCTTCACGCCCGAGTACAACATGGGCGCGATGGAGAACGCCGGCGCCGTCACGTTCAACGAGATCTACGTCTTCCGCGCCAAGGTCACCGAGGCGATCATCGAGCGCCGGGCACTGACGATCCTGCACGAGCTGGCGCACATGTGGTTCGGCAACCTCGTCACGATGCAGTGGTGGGACGACCTGTGGCTCAACGAGTCCTTCGCCGAGTGGGCCTCGACCACCTGCCAGGCCGAGGCGACCCAGTGGGAGACCGCCTGGACCACGTTCGGCACCGCCGAGAAGGCGTGGGCCTACCGCCAGGACCAGCTCTCCTCGACCCACCCGATCGTCGCCGACATCCGCGACCTGGCCGACGTCGAGGTCAACTTCGACGGCATCACCTACGCCAAGGGCGCCTCGGTGCTCAAGCAGCTGGTGGCCTACGTCGGGCGTGAGCCGTTCGTGGCCGGCCTGCGCAGCTACTTCGCCAAGCACGCCTGGGGCAACACCCAGCTGGCCGACCTGCTCGGCGAGCTGGAGCAGACCTCGGGGCGCGACCTGTCCACCTGGTCCAAGCTGTGGCTGGAGACCGCGGGCGTCAACACGCTGACCCCCGAGGTGTCCGTCGACGAGTTCGGCGTCTACACCGCGGCGGCCATCCGCCAGAGCGCCGCTGCCGACTTCGCCACGCTGCGCCCCCACCGCCTGGCCGTCGGTCTCTACGAGGTGCAGGGCGAGGAGCTGGTCCGGGTGGCCCGCCACGAGCTCGACGTCGACGGCGAGCTCACCGAGCTGCCGATGCTCGTCGGGCAGAAGCAGCCCGACCTGCTCCTGGTCAACGACGACGACCTGGCCTACGCCAAGATCCGCCTCGACGAGCGGTCCCTGGCCACCGCCATCGCCCACCCGCGTGGCTTCGTCAGCAGCCTGCCGCGCGCGCTGGTGCTCGGCGCCGCGTGGGACATGACCCGTGACGCGGAGATGTCCGGCCGCGACTTCATCGAGATGGTCCTGGCGGCCCTGCCCGGCGAGACCGACTCCACGCTGCTGCGGGTCCTGCTCCAGCAGATGACCACCACCGCGACCCTGTACGTCGCGCCGCAGCACCGCGCGGAGGTCGCCGCCGGGGTGGTCACCCGCCTGCGCAGCCTCCTCGAGGCGGCCGAGCCGGGCAGCGACGCCCAGCTCCAGCTCGCCACGGCCTACGCGTCCTTCGCGCAGGACGAGGCGGACGTGGCGTTCGTGCGCGCCCTCTACGAGGGCAGCGCGAGCATCGACGGCCTCGCGGTCGACACCGAGATGCGCTGGACCCTGCTCACCTCTCTGGCGGCGGCCGACGCGGCCACCGAGGCCGAGGTCGAGGCGGAGCGCGCGCGCGACAACACGGCCACCGGCCGGGAGCGGGCCGCCAAGGCCCTGGCCTCCATCCCCCGCGCGGAGCTCAAGGCCGACGCGTGGCGCAAGGCGGTCCTCGAGGACGGCCTGCCCAACCAGATGGTCGAGTCGATCGGGCTGGGCTTCGCCAAGGCCCACGACCCGGCGGTGCTGGCGCCGTTCGTGGAGCAGTACCACGCGATGCTGCTCGACGTCTGGGGCTCGCGCACCCACGCCATCGCCGAGGCGATCATCGAGACGTTCTACCCGCACGTCCTCGCCAACGCCGAGCTGCACGACGCCAGCCAGGCCTGGCTCGACGCCCACGCCGACGCGGCGCCGGCGCTGCGCCGTCTCGTCGCAGAGAACCGCGACGCGATCGCGCGGGCGCTGCGCGCCCAGGAGCGCGACGCGCGCGCCTGAGCCACCCGGCATACGACAGGAGGGGCGGGGACCGACACGGTCCCCGCCCCTCCTGCGTGTCGGTGCGGTCCTCAGCGCTGGGCGACGCAGCGGGCCAGGCGCCGCGCCCAGCGGGAGGCCATGAGGTCCTCCAGCAGCACCGGCTTGCCGTTGCCGTCGGCCAGCGGGAGCCGCCAGTTGGGGTACTCCTCGTCGGTGCCGGGCTGGTTCATCGCGCGGCGGTCGCCGGTCATGTCCGGCACGGCGACCCCGAGCAGCCGCGCGGGGGTCCACGACAGGAACCGGTGCAGCGCCTCGATGACCTCGTGCGGGCTGCCACCCTCGCGCAGCAGGCCCCGCTCGCGCAGCACCTCCAGCACCTCCGCGCGGGCGGCCTCGTCGGCGGCACGCTCCTCCTCCAGCGGCCGGGTGAGCAGGCCCAGGCTCTCGCGCAGGTCGATGTGCTCCCCAGCGAGGTAACCGGCGGTCGGGGGCAGGTCGTGCGTGGTGACGGTGGCCAGGCACAGCTCGCGGTAGCGCTCGGCGGGCAGCGGCGCCCCACCCTCGTCCTTCTCGAACCACAGGATCGAGGTGCCGAGGATGCCGCGCTCCTTGAGGTAGTCCCGGGCCCAGGGCTCGACGACGCCGAGGTCCTCCCCCACGACCAGCGCCCCGGCCCGGTGGGCCTCCAGCGCGAGGATGCCCACCAGGGCCTCGTGGTCGTAGCGCACGTAGGTGCCCTCGCCGGGGGCCTTGCCGGCCGGGACCCACCACAGCCGGAACAGCCCGATCACGTGGTCGACGCGGATGCCACCCGCATGCCGCAGCACGGTGCGCAGCATGTCGCGGTAGGGCGCGTAGCCCAGTGCCTCGAGCCGGTCCGGGCGCCACGGCGGCTGGCTCCAGTCCTGGCCCATCTGGTTGTACTGGTCAGGCGGCGCACCGACGGTCACGTCCCGGGCGAGGGCGTCGGCCAGCCCCCACGCGTCCGCGCCCTCGGGGTGGACGCCCACGGCCAGGTCGTGCACCACGCCCAGGGCCATCCCGGCCTCCCGCGCGTCGTGCTGCACCTGGTCGAGCTGCTCGTCGACGACCCACTGCAGCCAGCAGTGGAACTGCACGTCCTCGGCGATGTCGTGGTGCATCCGGGCCACGGCCTCGCCGCGCGGGTCCTGCAGCTCCTCGGGCCAGCGGGTCCACGGCAGGCCGAGCGTGTCGGCCAGGGCGCACCAGGTGGCGAAGTCGACCAGCCCCTGGCCCTCGCGCTCGCAGAACGCCGCGAACGCCTGCTCCCGGCGGGCCGAGCGGGGCTGGTGGAAGACGTGCCGGAGCGCGGCCAGCTTGTGCTCCCAGGCGGCGTCCCGATCGATGACGTCGGACTCGTTGAGCGCCCGGGCGTCGTCGCCGTGCCACTCCAGGAACTGCCGCTCCGCCGCCGACATGTAGGCCACCTCGGGGATGTCCTCGACGCGGATGTAGATCGGGTTGACGAACCGGCGTGTCGTGGGCAGGTAGGGGGACGGCTCCATCGGGGGCACCGGCTCGGCCGCGTGCAGCGGGTTGACCAGCACGAAGTCGGCGCCGAGGTCGGCTGCAGCCCAGGCGGCCAGGTCGCCGAGGTCGGCGAGGTCACCCACGCCCCACGACCGCCGGGACCGCACGGAGTATAGCTGGGTCATCAGGCCCCAGGCCCGGTGGTCCTCCGCGAGCGCGGGGGGCAGCGTGAGCCGGGCCGGCGTGACCACCACGGGCGTGGTGACGGTGCCGCTCCCGAGGCGGGCATGCAGCGTGTGCCAGCCCAGCGGCAGGTCCCCGGGCAGCTCGAACGTGGCCTCGCCCACGGCCCGCCCGTCGACCTGCCGTGGCTCCACCCAGCGGTCGACCTGCCGGACCTCGCGCCGGCCGCCGCCCTCGAGGGTGACCCAGACCTGGACTGAGGCCCCGTCGTCGAGGTGGACCGGCACCCAGGGCGTCCAGCCCAGCCGGCACACCACGACCGGCGGCAGCACCTGCCGCCAGGACCGCAGCTCGACCGCCTCCAGCGCCGCCCGTGCGCGGTCCCCGGACGACGCGTCGACCCCGAGCGCGGCCAGGACGGCGACGATGGTCGACTCACTGACGACCACGTGGTTGCCCTGCCAGTCCCAGTACTCCGTGGCGACGCCGTGGGCGCGCGCCAG
>DASSPC010000423.1:0-2071 GCA_035699865.1 Oryzihumus sp.
ACCGGAACCCATGCGGGTCTCGGCGGGCTTCTTGGTGAGCGGGCGGTCCGGGTAGATGTTGATCCAGACCTTTCCGCCACGCTTGATGTAACGGGTCATCGCGATACGAGCGGACTCGATCTGACGGTTGGTCACGTAGGCGGGCTCGAGGGCCTGGATGCCGTAGTCACCGAACGCGATCGTGGTGCCGCCCTTGGCAGCGCCCGAGCGACCCGGGTGGTGCTGCTTGCGGTGCTTGACTCGACGAGGAATCAACATCAGGACTCAGCTCCCTCGGTGCTCGCAGCCGGAGCCTCGGTCGTCGCGGGGGCCTCGCTGGCCGGGGCCTCGGTGGCCTCGGTGCGGGCGGGGCGACGGCCGCGGGCCGGACGCTCGGCGCCGTCACGACGGGGGCCACGCGCCGGGCGCGGCGCGGCGGCCTGCTCGCGGGCGAGCTCCTTGGCCGTGACGTCACCCTTGTAGATCCAGACCTTCACGCCGATGCGGCCGAACGTCGTGCGGGCCTCGTAGAAGCCGTAGTCGATGTTCGCGCGCAGCGTGTGCAGCGGCACACGACCCTCGCGGTAGAACTCCGAGCGGGACATCTCGGCGCCGCCGAGACGGCCGGAGCACTGCACCCGGATGCCCTTGGCGCCGGCGCGCAGGGCGGACTGCATGCCCTTGCGCATCGCGCGGCGGAAGGAGACACGGGCCGAGAGCTGCTCGGCGATGCCCTGGGCGACCAGCTGGGCGTCGGTCTCGGGGTTCTTGACCTCGAGGATGTTCAGCTGGACCTGCTTGCCGGTGAGCTTCTCCAGCTCGCCACGAATCCGGTCCGCCTCGGCGCCACGGCGGCCGATGACGATGCCCGGACGGGCGGTGTGGATGTCGACGCGGACGCGGTCACGCGTGCGCTCGATCTCCACACGGGAGATGCCGGCCCGCTCCATGCCCGAGGACATGAGCTTGCGGATCGCGACGTCCTCCTTGACGTAGTCGCGGTAACGCTGACCCGTCTTGGTGCTGTCGGCGAACCACCGGCTCTTGTGCTCGGTCGTGATGCCCAGGCGGAAGCCGTGCGGGTTGACCTTCTGACCCATTAGCGGGTTCCTCCCTTAGTCGCGTTCTCCGGCAGCGCAACGTGCACGGTGATGTGGCTGGTGCGCTTGCGGATGCGGTAGGCACGACCCTGAGCACGCGGCCGGAACCGCTTCATCGTCGGACCTTCGTCGACGTAGGCGGCGCTGATGACCAGGCCACGCTCGTCGAATGCTTCATTTGCCTTGTCGGCCTTCACGCGAGCGTTCGCAATGGCGCTCTCGAGCACCTTGCGAATCGGCTCGCTCGCGGCCTGCGGTGCGAACTGCAGCACCGCCACGGCCTCGGTCGCCTGCTTGCCACGGATCAGGTCCACGACGCGGCGGGCCTTCTGGGGCGTGACACGGACGTGCCGCGCCTGCGCCTTGGCTTCCATCGCTGTCCCTTGCTTTCGTTCGAAGTTCTTCGAATGGTGTTGTGGGTTGTGGACCACCGCTTAGCGGCGGCGACCCTTCTTGTCGTCCTTCTCGTGACCCTTGAACGTGCGGGTCGGCGCGAACTCACCGAGCTTGTGGCCGACCATCGACTCGGTCACGAACACCGGGACGTGCTTGCGGCCGTCGTGCACCGCGAGGGTGTGGCCCAGCATGTCGGGGTTGATCATGGACCGGCGCGACCAGGTCTTGATGACGTTCTTGGTGCCCGCTTCGTTCTGGGCGTCCACCTTCTTCTGAAGGTGGTCGTCGATGAAGGGGCCCTTCTTCAAGCTACGAGGCATTTTCGTGGGCTCCTATCAGCGCTTCTTGCCAGTACGACGGCGACGCACGATGAGCTTGTCGCTTTCCTTGTTGGGGCGCCGGGTGCGGCCCTCGGCCTGGCCCCAGGGGCTGACCGGGTGACGACCACCGGAGGTCTTGCCCTCACCACCACCGTGCGGGTGGTCGATCGGGTTCATGGCCACACCACGGACGGTCGGGCGCTTGCCCTTCCAGCGCATGCGGCCGGCCTTGCCCCAGTTGATGTTGCTCTGCTCGGCGTTGCCGACCTCGCCGAC
>DASSPC010000424.1:0-9252 GCA_035699865.1 Oryzihumus sp.
GGGGCCTTGGTGTGGGCGGGGGGGCGGGAGGTGGGACGGGGCGTGCGGAGGGTCAGGCGGAGACGACCTGGCAGGCCAGGCGCTGGCCCTGGCTGCCCGGCACCGCGGCGGCGACACGGATGCCGTCGGTCGCGACGCTGAGCGGCTCGGCGACGGGGTGGCGCAGCGGCAGCACGTCACCCACGGCCAGCGCGAGGACCTCCGAGGAGGTGAGGCTGACCTCGCGGAACGCGACGGTGACCTCGACCGGCACGGCATACAGCCGTTGCTCGACCTGGCGTGCCGCGACGCTGTCCGCGCCGGTGCGGGGGGTGCTCGTTCGTGCCCCGACCTTGTCCAGCGCGGGCTGGAGCGTGGCGAACGGCAGGCACAGCGTGGAGATCGCCTGCTGGTCGCCGATGCGGATGTCGAAGCGGGAGAGGATGACCGGCTCCGCGGGCGGGGCCAGCTGCATGAACTGCGCGTCGGACTCGAGGTTGACCACCTTGGGGTGGACCACGAGGTCGAGGGACTCGAAGGAGTAGGTCAGCTCCAGGACGATGCGCTGCACGAGCCGGCGGACCAGGCCGGTCTCGATGTCGGACAGCGCACGGGAGGGCTGGTTGCCCCCGCCGGGACCGCCGAGGAGCCGGTCGACGACGCCCATGACGATGTCCATGGGCAGCTGGAAGACGCCCTGCCCCGGCAGCTCGTCGAAGGAGAGCACCGCGAGCAGGGACGGGTTGGGCACGGAGGCGACGTACTCGTCGTACGTCGTCTGGCCCACGGAGGTGACGCTGGCCTGGGAGACCACGCGCAGGGTCGTCGAGAGCACCGTGGCGAACTGGCGCGCGAACGTCTCGTTGACGATCTGCAGCGCCCGCACGTGCTCACGGCTGAACCGGTTGGGGCGACGGAAGTCGTAGGCGTCCGACGAGGGCATCACAAAGTCACAGATCGGCCGAAACGGTCACGACCTGAGGAAGTCGGCGGAGGTCTGTCAACGCGACCCTCCGGGCGAGGGGTCACTGCATGAGGAACTCCGTGAAGTACACCCCCAGCACCCCACCGGTGTAGCGCTTGTTGACCTCCTTGAGCAGCGCCGCCTGGGCCTGCTCCCGCCCGCCCGCGGCCAGCAGCTGGCCGTAGGTGCGGCGGCCGAAGACCGTGATGACCGCGTCCTGCGCCTTGGCCGGGTCGAACGTCACGGCCCCCTCGGTCGAGGCACCCTCGACCACCGGGGTGGGTGACGCCTTCTTGCTCAGCTGGAGGGCCACCCCGACCTTGAGGTAGCGGCCGTCGGCGAGGTTGACCGTCATCGAGTCGATCTTCTCGATCGCGCCGGGCACCGTGGCCGGGTCGGGCTGCTTCACCGGAGGCGAGGCGAACACCTTCATGCCGACGACGGCGCCGGCGGCGAGCACCACCCCGGCCACGACGGCGAGGATGACCCGCTTGCGTGACTTCCCGGGGGCGGACGCGCCGGCGGCCTGCGCGGCGCCGTGGTTCTCGTGCAGGGCGGCGGTGGACTGGGACACGTCAGGCTCCGGGGACGGGGGTGGTGACCGACGGGAAGGGGTCCTGGCCCGGGGTCTGGGAGGTCATGGACATCACCACGATCGCGACGCGGCGGTTGCGGGCGCGGTGCGCGGCGGTGTCGTTGGCGACGAGGGGGCGCTGGTCGGCGTAGCCGGCGGCGGAGGAGCGGCTGGGCGCCAGGCCGTGGCCGAGCAGGTAGCGCAGGACCGTGGTCGCACGCTCGGTGGACAGCTCCCAGTTGGAGGCGAACCGGGCGCTGCTGATCGGCGCGTTGTCGGTGTGCCCCTCGACGGTGACGTGGTTGGGCAGCCCCTTGAGCGCCGGCGCGATCGCGTCGAGCACGTCGCGGCCCTCGACGCGCAGGTCGGCCTGGCCCAGGTCGAACAGCACCCGGTCGGTGACCACGTTGACGGTCAGCCCGCGCTCGTCGCTGCTGAACTGCACCGCATCGGCGAGGCCCTTCTTGGCGAGCGCAGCGGTGATCAGCGCGCGGATGCGGTCCATCTGCTCCTGCTCGCGGGCCGCGCTCAGCTGCTGCTGCCGCTGGCGGGCCAGGGCGACCTGCGCCTCGCGGGACTCGTCGGGGACCGGCGCCTGGTTCTGGCTGCCCTGCAGGATGCCCTGCCCCCCGTCGACGACGGTCGGCGTGCCGAACGAGGCGGCCAGCCCGTCGTGGAGCTTGTTGAACTTGCCCTGGTTGGTCTCGCCGATCGCGAAGAGCACGATGAACAGCACCATGAGCAGGGTGATCATGTCGGCGTAGGTCAGCAGCCAGCGCTCGTGGTTCTCGTGCGCCTCCTCGTGGGCGCCGTGGCGGCTGCGGCGGCGGGCCATCAGGCCGCCTCCTTCACGGGCGCCGCGCCCTTGACCGCCTTGTCACCCTTGGCCGGGGCGGCGGGCAGGATCGAGCGCAGCTTCTTCTCGACCAGACGGGGGTTGGTGCCGGACTGCACCGCGAGGACGCCCTCGATGAGCATCTCCATGTGCGCGGCCTCGAGCTCGCTGAGCCGCTTGAGCTTGTTGGACAGCGGCAGCCACAGCGCGTTGGCGGTGAGCACGCCCCACAGGGTGGCCACGAAGGCCCCGGCGATGAGGTGGCCGAGCTTGGACGGGTCGGAGAGGTTCTCCAGCACGTGCACGAGGCCCATGACGGTGCCGATGATGCCCAGGGTCGGCGCGTAGCCGCCCATGTCGCCATAGAACTTGATGCCGACCTTGTCGGCCGCGCGCTTGCTGGCCACCTCGGCCTCGAGGATGTCGGCGATCTCGTCGCCGTCGGTGCCGTCGACGGTCATCTCGATGCCCCGCTTCAGCAGCGGGTCCTCGACGTCGCGGGCCATGTCCTCCAGGGCGAGCAGGCCCTCGCGGCGCGCCCGGTCGGCCATGCCGACGATGGTGGCGACGACGTCCTGGCCGTCGGGGACCTTGCCGGTGAACGCCTTCTTGGTCTGGGCCAGCACGACGGTGAGGTCCTTGATCGTGTTGCCCGCCATCGCCGCGCCGAACGTGCCGAGGAAGACCAGCAGCATGGCCGGGATCATGATCAGGGAGCCGGGGTTGCCCCCCTCCATGACCATCGAGCCGATGACCGCGACGAAGATCGCGACGATGCCACCGACGGTGCCGAGCTCCACCTCAGCGCTCCAGGTCCGTGACCGGGCGCAGGTGGCCCGGCCGGTGCGGCTCGGGCGTGACCTGGCCGGCGGCGGCGAGGATGGCGGCGCGGAACTCGCGGACCTGGGCGATGATCTCGTCCACGCCCTCGGACACGACGTACTTCGTGCCGCCGACGAGCGTGATCACGGTGTCCGGGGTCGCCTCAACCCGCTCGATGAGGTCGGGGTTGAGGGCGAAGGCGCTCCCGTTGCGCCGGGTGACCATGATCATGGCGTCGTCCATCCGTGGGCAGTGACAGGCGGGGCCGTCCGTGGTCCCGCACAGGTGCCTATCGGCACCGGCCGGCTGCTCCTTAGCCCACCCGCCCACGCCGACGGCGCAGGCACGCCGGGGACCACCCGGCATACCTGCGCCGCCTGTATGACGGGCGCGCGGCCCGCGGGTGCTCACGTCCGGGCCGCGCCGCCCCGGACCTCGGGGCCACACGAGTCCTCAGGAGAGCGCCGGCTCACGGACCCTCGGGGGCACCTGACGGCGCGGTCTCCGACGCGTGGAGCGCCCCGGCCACCTGCGCGGCCACGAGCCGTGTCGGCACGGCCAGCACCATCCGCCCCTCGGTGACCGGCCGCTGCACCTCCGGAGCGACGAGGACCCGGCCCTGGACCAGGACGGCCAGCCGCCGGCCGACGGCCTGGCGGGTGACGTCCGCCAGCCGCTGTCTGCCTGACCCGTCGAGCCAGACGACCAGGACCGGCCCCACGGGGTCGTCGTGGATCTCGGCCCGGGTGGGCGCCACCGCTGCGAGGGCCGGCCCCAGGTCGTACGTCCCCGACCCGGACATGGCGCACGCGCGGCCCGGCCCCGCCGACGTCAGCGGCGGTCTGCTGCACGGGCCGGCTGCGGCGGAGGTCAGGAGGCGCAGCTCCAGATGCGCCGTCGGCGAGCCGCTGCCAGCGCCGTCGGCGCCGGGCCCGCACGCGGTGGCCAGGAGCGCGACGGCCACGGCGAGCACTGCGGTAGGCACGGGAGCGGACACCTGCCCAGTCTCGGGCAATGACATGCCAGCGGGGCCCCGGTTGGGTGAACCGGGGCCCCGCGTCGGGTGGTCGAGCTCTGCTGCGTCAGTGCTTCATGTTGACCAGGTCCTGCAGGATCTCGTCGGAGGCGCTGACCACGCGGGAGTTGGCCTGGAAGCCGCGCTGGGCGACGACGAGGTTGGTGAACTCCTGGGCGAGGTCGACGTTGCTCATCTCCAGGGCGCCGCTGGCCAGGGTGCCACGGCCACCGGAGCCGGCGGTGCCGACGGCCGGGGTGCCGGAGTTGGAGGTGTCGCGGTAGAGCGAGCCGCCGACCTTCTCCAGGCCGGGCGGGTTGTTGAAGTTCGCGACGGCGACCCGGCCCAGCGACTGCTTCTGGCCGTTGCTGAAGATGCCCAGCAGGGTGCCGTCGGGCGAGAGGGTGAAGGACTGCAGGCTGCCGAGCGCCGAGCCGTCCTGGTCCAGCGCCGAGACGGTGTTGGCGGAGGCGAACTGCGTCAGCGGGTTCGTCGTGGTGCCGAGGCCAACGGTCGGGAGGTTCGCCACCGTGGCGTCGAAGGTGTAGCCGGCCGTGTTGGCAGCGGTGACGCTCAGCGTGAGCGGCCCAGCCGGCGCGAAGGTCTGCGTAGCCGGGTCCCACGTGAGGGACTGCGTGGCCGGCGAGGCGCCGGGAAGCATGTCGACGGTCTTGGTGGCGTCGGCGGGGTCGGGCACGGTGATCCGCAGGGACCACGTGTCGGTGGCGGTCTTGGTGTAGGTGAAGGTCGCCGGGATGGCCTTGCCCTGCTTGTCGAAGACGTCGATCGAGCTGACCAGCTTGTCACCCACGGCCGCGTCGGAGGGCAGGTTGCCGCCGACGTTGATCTTGTGGGTCTGCTGCGGGTCCTTGATCTGGCCGATCGGCAGCTTCAGGCCGGTCAGCGCGGCGTTGGGGTTGATCGCGCCGCTCTGGTCGGCCTGCCAGCCCTGGACGATCGCGCCGTCGGGGTTGACCAGGTTGCCGAGCGCGTCGAAGGAGAAGGCGCCGGCGCGGGAGTACAGCGTCTGCCCGTCCTGCTTGACGACGAAGAAGCCGTCGCCCTGCAGCGTGATGTCGGTCGAGCGGCCGGTCATCTGGGTGGCGCCCTGGGAGAAGTTGGTCGTGATGCCGCCGACGCGCACGCCGAGGCCGACCTGGGCGGGGTTGGTGCCGCCGCTGGTGCCCTGCGGGGAGCCGGCGGCCTTGAGGGCCTGGCTCAGCGTGTCCTCGAAGACCACCTGGCTGCTCTTGTAGCCGGCGGTGTTGATGTTGGCGATGTTGTTGCCGATGACGTCCATCATGGTCTGGTGGCCGCGGAGGCCGGAGACGGCCGAGAAGAGCGAACGAAGCATGGTCGGTGTCCTTGTCTTCTGGCGCCGAGAGGGACGTTCCTCGGGGTTTCGAGGGGTCTCAAACCCCGGGAAACGTCCCTGTCGGCGGGTGGGGAAAGCGGGAAGTCAGTGGGTGGTGGGCGTGCTGGTCAGGACGAGCGGACCTCGGTGACCGCGGCGAGCGGCACCTCGGTGGAGCCGATGGTGAGCACGGGCCCACCGGCGCTGAACCGGACGGAGCCGACGACGCCGCTGGCGGCGTGACCGTTGTCCGAGTAGGCCACGGTGCGGCCGACGAGGCCGACCGAGGCGAGCGTCTGCTGCTCGGCGAGCAGCTGGGTGTTCTGGTCGGCCATCTGCTGGAGCTTCTCGACCATCTGGAACTGCGCGCTCTGGCCCAGCATCTGGGTGCCGTCGGCGGGGTGGCTGGGGTCCTGGTACTTCAGCTGGGCCACGAGCAGCTTGAGGAACGCGTCGCTGCCCATGGCGTTGAAGCCGGTCGCGGACGTGCCCGAGCTCGAGGTGCTCCCGGCGGCAGCCGCGGCGGCATACGCACCGGTCGCGCCGATGGCGTCGGTCATCTGGGGTGCCTCACATTCTCAGGTCGAGCGCGCCGGCGGCCGCCGGTGCGGTGGTGGGGTGGCTGGTGGGCCCGGCCGGTGCGGGGGTCCGACCCGGCGCCGGCAGGTCCGGTCGCGCGGGCTGCTGGCGTCCGCTGCCCTGGTCGGCCGACCCGGCGCTGCCGGTGTCGACCTGCAGGGCCCCGGCCCGCAGGCCCTGGTCCTCGAGCTGCTGGCGCAGGTCGGGCAGGTGGTCGCGCAGCAGGTCGGCGGCGGCGCCGTCCGCGGCGTGCAGGTGGATGGCCACCTCGCCGCGACGCAGCTCCACGGTCACGTTGACGGCGCCGAGGTCCTGCGGGTGGAGCTGGAGCCGCAGCGACTGCTCGCCGTCCGGGCCGCGCAGCAGCGGCGAGACCGCGGTCATCACCTGGTGGTGCGGCAGCTCCGGCGCTCCAGCCGGTGCCTGGGTGGTCGGTGCGGCCAGGTCGACCGTCGTCACGTGCACGGGAGCGGCCGGGTGGAAGGCCGGCGTCACGGGCGGGGCGAGGACGGTCCGCGGGCGGTCGCCGGAGCCCGACGATCCGGTATCGCGCGCCTCACCGCCGCCGCCGGGTGCGGCCGCGGCAGCGCTCACCCCAGCGGCCGGCAGTGCCGGATCCTGTTGCGGCGCAGGCGTCTCGACAGCGGGCTGACGGTCCTCCGGACCCGGCACCACGAACGCGGGGGGCGCCGGGGCGGGCACGAACGCGGGCGCCTGGCCGGTGACGACGGTGCGGGGCTGGTCCGTCGCGTCGGTCGCCGCGGCCCTCCCGGCCTCGGCGGGCACAGCTCCCGCAGGGGAGGCGTCGGGACCGGCGACCGGCGTCGCCGGGGCGAGCCACTGCACGCCGGCCGCCTGTGCGACCGAGGGCGCGGCGGCCACCGACATGGCGACCTGTGCCGCGGGTGCCGGAGCAGAGGCTGTCGGAGCTGCCACCGCCGGGTCCGCCGGTTCGGGGGCGAGGGGCGGCACGAAGGGGAGCCCGGCGGGCAGGGCCGGGGCGGCAGCCGAGGCGGCCACACCACCTGCCGACGACACCCCGGCGGGTCCGGCCGCCGGAGCCGTCGTCGCGAGGTCCTGCGGCATCGGCACCGGGAGCGCGGCCGACAGGGCGGCCAGGAAAGCCACCGACGTCGCGTCGGTCGCGGGGTCGGCGCCGGCCCGGCCCGGGGCGGACCCGGGCAGCACCGGACCGGCCCCGGCGGGGATCGCAGCGGTCACGCCACACCTCCGTTCTGGTAGGCCAGCACCCGCTGCACGTAGGCGCGGGTCTCGGCATACGGCGGCACGCCGCCGTAGCGACGGACCGCGTCCGGGCCGGCGTTGTAGGCAGCCAGCGCCAGCTCGGGCGAGCCGAAGGTGCGCAGGTCCTGCGCGAGCAGCCGCGCGGCCCCGTCCACGGCCTGGCCGGGGTCGAGCGGGTTGACGCCGAGGCTGCGCGCGGTGCCGGGCATGAGCTGCATGAGGCCGAGCGCGCCGGCGTGGCTGACCGCCGAGGGGTCGAACCCGCTCTCCGCGCGTGCCACCGACGCGAGCAGGCTCGCCGGCACCCCGTGCCGGGCGGCCGCCGTGGTGAACAGGTCCCGGTATTCCGCGGGCGCGGCTGCCAGGGCAGCGCTCGCCGATCCGGCCGCACCGGCGGGCGCGGTCAGGGCGCCGGACGGGGCCGTCGTGTCGGGCAGGATCCGCCGGATCGCGGTCGGGGTGCGGTAGACGGCCTCGACCTTGACCACGTCGCCGGTCTTGGGGGCCACGACCATCTGGCCGTTGCCGGCGTAGATGCCGATGTGGTCGACCGGGTCGCCGAACGCGAGCAGGTCACCGGGGCGGGCCTGTGCGAGGGAGGCCACAGGAGTCCCCTGCCGGGCCTGGTCGCCCGCGACCCGCGGCAGGTCGACGCCCAGGTCGGCGTAGACCCGCTGCACCAGCCCGGAGCAGTCCAGGCCCTGCTGCGGGTCGGTGCCGCCCCAGACGTAGGGGACGCCGAGGTAGCGGCGCGCGTCGGCGACCACCTGGTCACCGGTGGCGGAGGTGGTGGCCGACGCCGGGTCGGCAACGCCGGCGGTCGAGCCGGTGCTCGTGTCGGCGGTCGCGGCCGCCAGCCGTGAGGCGAACGTGTCGGCCGGGTTGGTCGAGTCGGTCGCGGGCGCGGCGCCGGAGGCGGCGGCGAACCGGGTCTGGATGCTGAGCATCCGGGTCTGGACCGCGGCCAGGCCGGACAGGTCGAGGCTCATCGTCCCTCCCCCGCCCGGGTGGCCGCGGTCTCCTCGGCCACCTGCTGGTCCTGGGCGAGCCGGGCGAGGCGCTCGGCCTCGCGGGCGCGCTCCTCGAGCCGCTCGATGGCGGTCATCCGCTGGGCGGCCTCGCTCCACAGGCAGCGGCTCTCCTCCAGCGCCTGGCGGGTGGCGGCCTCGGTGACGACGGCACGGTGCACCGACGCGGCGCGGGCCTCCATCCGGGAGCGGCCCCACAGGAACTGCTCCACCGGGGCCGGGGCCTCGGCGGCCGGGGCCTCGGCCAGCTGCCGCCGGGAGCGCTGCAGCGCCGTGGTGGCCAGGGCCTGCTGGGCGGCGGAGGCACCGAGCTGGGCGCGGGCGGCCTCCTCGGCGATCTTGCGCACCCGCAGCAGCGTGGCGAGGCGCGAACGGGGACGACGGCTCACGCGGACACCGCCAGGTCGTGCAGGGCGGCCCACGCGTCCGGCAGGCCGGTGACGTCCTCGACGTCCTGGCGCAGGAAGCCGTCGATGGCGTTCGCCTGGCGCAAGGCCCGGTCGACCAGCGGGTTGGACCCGGCGACGTAGGCGCCGATCTCGACGAGGTCCTTGGCGTCCCGGCGTGCGGCCAGCAGCTGGCGCAGCACGGTCGCGTCGGCGCGCTGGTCGCGGCTGGTGATCGCGTTGACGCTGCGGGAGATCGACTCGAGCACGTCGATGCTCGGGAAGTGCCCGGAGGTCGCGAGCCGGCGGTCGAGCACGACGTGGCCGTCGAGGATGGACCGCACCGAGTCGGCCACCGGATCGTTCATGTCGTCGCCCTCGACGAGCACGGTGTAGAGCCCGGTGATGCTGCCGGCGCTGGAGGTGCCGGCGCGCTCGAGGAGGCGGGGCAGCAGGCCGAAGACCGACGGC
>DASSPC010000425.1:0-24441 GCA_035699865.1 Oryzihumus sp.
CGGCCAGCCCGGCGAACAGGACGGATCGGGGCATGTGGGACGACCTGGTCATATCGGGACGCTAGCCCCGGCACGCCCACCCCGCGACCGGAGCGACCCGTGGCCCCCGGCGAGGTGGGCGCGCGGGTCAGCGAAGCGGCACGAACAGGTAGTGGCCGTGCTCCGTGGCGATGCGCTCCCCGCCGACGGTGGTGGCCACCCGCAGCATCCGCCCTGCCACCGGCAGCACCATGACCCCTCCGGGGGCGAGCTGGGCCAGGAGCTCCGCCGGCACCTCGGGCGCCTCCGCGGAGACGAGCACCCGGTCGTACGGCGCCTCGGCCGGCCACCCGAGCCGACCCGGGACGGCCTGCTCCACCCGAGCCCACGTGCGGCCGGTCGCCGCGACCCGCGCTGCTGCCTGCCGGGTGAGCTCCGGCTCGAGCTCGACCCCGAGCACGGCGCCGGAGGGTCCGACGAGCGCGGCCAGCAGGGCGGTGGTCCACCCGGATCCGGCGCCGACGTCGAGGACCCGCTGGCCGGGGGCCACGTCGAGCAGCTCGAGCATGGCCCGCACGGCGGCCGGCTGGGAACAGGTCTGGCCGTGACCGATCGGCAGCGCCCGCTCGACGGCGGCAAACTGCTGCTGGGCCGGCGGCAGGAAGTCCGCGCGCGGCGTGGCCACGAACGCCGCCTCGACCGCCGCGTTGCCCGCGGGGGCGACCCTGGCGGCGAGCATGGCAGCGACACCATCGGGGTCCCGGGCGTCGTCGGGCTGCGCCCCACTCACCGCCGGCTCCTGACCGGCTCAGCCGAGGTGGGCAACCCCGTCCGCCACGAGGACGGCGGGACCGGCGAGCTCGACCTGCTGGCCGGGCAGCGCCCGCACCCGCAGCGTCCCGCCGGGCACGTCCACGCGCCACACGGTGTTGTCCTCGGCCTCCCCCGCCCACCAGCGGGTGGCCAGCGCGGCGGCCGCGGCACCGGTGCCGCAGGAACGGGTCTCGCCCACCCCGCGCTCGTGCACCCGCATCGCGATGTGCCCGGGGCCGAGCGGACGGACGAACTCCACGTTGGTCCCCTGCGGCGGCAGCGGGTTGACCTCCGGGGCGCGGGTGAGGTCGAGCCCGGCCAGGTCCGCGCTGTCGGGCAGCGCGACCACGGTGTGCGGGTTGCCCAGGTCCAGGCTCAGCCCGGGCATCGGGTCGTGGTGGGCGACCTTGACCAGCGCGTCGTAGCCGTTGGCCAGCGCGGCGTCGGGCTCGGCGACCTTCCAGTCGCCCAGGTTGACCGCGATGAGGTGGCCCTCGAAGCGGATCGTCTTGACCCCGGCGCGCGTGGCGATCTCGAACTCGTCGGAGGTCTCGAGCCCCTCGCGGCGCAGGTACGCGGCGAACACCCGGGTGCCGTTGCCGCACATCTCGGCGGCGCTGCCGTCGGCGTTGCGGTAGTCCATGAACCAGTGGGCGCGACCGCCCTGGCTGCGCACGAACGCCTCGTCGGCGAGGTCGGTGGGCACGACGCGGATGACCCCGTCCCCACCCACACCGGCCCGGCGGTCGGCGAGCAGGCGCACCTGCTCGGCGCTCAGGTCGAGGGTGCCGTCGAGGTCGGGCACCAGCACGAAGTCGTTCTCGGTGCCGTGCCCCTTGGTGAACCGCAGTCCGTTGTCAGTCATCGCCGGCCATTGTCCACCAGCGCCGCACCCACCACGTCGAGGGCACGCTCGAACAGGTCCGGAGCGTCCCAGGGCAGCCAGACGACGCGCTCGTCGGGGCGGAACCACGACTCCTGCCGGCGGGCGAACTTGCGGGTGGCGGTCACGGTGTCCTCGATCGCCTCGGCCGCGTTCATCCGGCCGTCGAGGTGGGCCAGCGCCTGGCTGTAGCCCAGGGCCTTGCTCGCGGTTCGCCCCTCGCGCAGCCCTGCGTCGTCGAGCGCGCGCACCTCCTCCAGAAGCCCGCGTTCCCACATCCGGTGCACCCGGGCGGCGATCCGCACGTCGAGCTCGGGGCGCGGACCGTGCAGCCCGATCATCACCGTGGGCGCGAGGTGCTCGCGGGTGGGCATCGTGGCGGAGAAGGGCTTGCGGGTGAGCTCGATGACCTCCAGCGCGCGCACCACCCGTCGACCGTTGTTGGGCTGGATCGACCGTGCCGCAACGGGATCCGAGCCCTTGAGCCGCTTGTACATCACCGCGACGCCCATCGCCTCCAGCTCGCCCTCGAGCCGGGCCCGCACCACCGGGTCGGTGGGCGGGATCTCCAGCCGGTCCAGGGCGGCGCGCAGGTAGAGCCCGGACCCGCCGGCGTAGACCGGCACGTGGCCGCGCTCGCGGATCGCCGCCGCGTCCGCGCGTGCCTCCCGCTGGTATGCCGCGACGCTCGCCTCCTCGCGCACGTCGAGCACGTCGAGCTGGTGGTGCGGCACCCCCCGGCGCTCGCCGGGCTCGAGCTTGGCGGTCCCGATGTCCATGCCGCGGTAGAGCTGCATCGCGTCGGCGTTGACCACCTCTCCGCCGAGCCGCTCGGCCAGGGCCAGGGCAAGGTCGGACTTGCCGCTGGCGGTGGGGCCGACGACCGCGAGGACCGGCAGGTCACCGGCGGCTGCGCTGTCGAGGTCGGGGCGGGCGCGGTCAGCCACGGCGCCAGAGGGCGACGGTCCAGCCGACGCCGTAGGGCTCGCCCCGGAACAGGACATCCCCCAGCCACACGCCCCCGGCGGTGGCGGCGGCCATCGCCGGCCACAGGTAGGCGCCGTCCGCACCGACCTGACCGGCCAGCTCGAGGTCGACGGCGGACAGGGCGTCGCGGTCGCCCCGCTCCAGCGCGTCGGCGACGGCGTCGTCGAACGCCCCGGCGCGGGAGTCCTCGGCGCGGGGAGCCTTCGGCCCGTGGCTCGCGGCGCCGTCGACGAGCAGCACGACGGCGGTGGGCTGGTCGGTCCTGGCCAGCTCGGCGGCGAGCTGCGCTGCCCCGTCGGGGTCGACGGTCAGCCAGCGGGCTCCGGCCCAGAGCTTGGCGATGTCGGGCTCGTCCACGGACACCCGGTGGGTCAGGTAGCGGGCGACCATCATCGAGGTCGGCAGCTCGGGGTCGACCGCTCCGGCGGCGCCCGGGAGCGCGGGGACGCGCACGTCACGGCCGAAGCCGCTGAAGCTGACCTCGCCGGCGGCGTCGTGCTCACCCGGCTCACCCGGGGCGACGACGACGACCTGGCAGTCCGGGTGCCGGCGCAGCTCGGCGACGACCCCACGCAGGGCGCTGTCGGCGGCGTGCCGCAGCGGCTCGACCTCGGAGGCGGCCCGGCCCATCAGCTCCGGGACAAATGCGGGCGGCCACGGGAGGACCGCGACGGTGACGACCATGCGCTGCCCCCGTCAGCCGCAGGCCCGCGCCGCGGCAGGCGGCGTCGCAGGCCTGCCCAGGGACGGCATACCGAGGGAGACCGCGGGCTTGGGCGCAGGTCCCTTGTCCTGCAACGCCTCCCACGCGTCTCCACCGGCGGTGCGGCGCACCGCCCAGGTGCCACCTTGCATGCCGGAGTCGGCGACGAGGTGGTGCGGGGCGCCGTAGGTGACGTCGACGGTGACCATGTCACCAGGGCGGGGACGCTCGCCGCCCTCGGGGACGGAGAAGTGCACGAGGCGGTTGTCGCGGGCCCGGCCGGACATGCGGGAGGTGGCGGCGTCCTTGCGCCCCTCGCCGGTGGCGACCAGCACCTCGACCGTGCGCCCCTCGAGGGCGCGGTTCTCGGCCCAGGAGACCTCCTCCTGCACGGCGAGCAGCCGGTCGTAGCGCTCCTGCACCACGGCCTTCGGGATCTGGTCCTCCATCGTGGCGGCGGGGGTGCCGGGGCGGATGGAGTACTGGAAGGTGAACGCGCTGGAGAACCGCGACTTCCGCACGACCTCGAGGGTGTCGGCGAAGTCCTCCTCGGTCTCACCCGGGAAGCCGACGATGAGGTCGGTGGTGATCGCCGCGTCGGGGATCTGGGCGCGGACCGTGTCGAGGATGCCGAGGAACTTCTCGCTGCGGTAGGACCGGCGCATCGCCTTGAGCACGCGGTCGGAGCCGGACTGCAGCGGCATGTGCAGGCTCGGCATGACGTTGGGGGTCTCGGCCATCGCGGCGATGACGTCGTCGGTGAACGCGGCGGGGTGCGGGCTGGTGAAGCGCACCCGCTCCAGGCCCTCGATCTGGCCGCAGGCGCGCAGCAGCTTGCCGAAGGCCAGCCGGTCGCCGAACTCCACGCCGTAGGTGTTGACGTTCTGCCCGAGCAGGGTGACCTCGACGACACCCTGGGCGACGAGGGCCTCGATCTCGGCGAGGATCTCGCCGGGGCGGCGGTCCATCTCCTTGCCGCGCAGGCTCGGCACGATGCAGAACGTGCAGGTGTTGTTGCAGCCGACGGAGATCGACACCCACGCGCTGTAGGCCGAGTCGCGACGGGTGGGCAGCGTGGAGGGGAAGACGTCCAGGCTCTCGAGGATCTCGACCTCGGCGGCCTTGTTGTGGCGGGCGCGGTCCAGCAGGGCCGGCAGCGAGCCGATGTTGTGAGTGCCGAAGACGACGTCGACCCAGGGGGCCTTGTCGACGATGGTGGAGCGGTCCTTCTGGGCCAGGCAGCCGCCGACGGCGATCTGCATGCCGGGGTTGTTGGCCTTGACCGGGCGCAGCTGCCCGAGGTTGCCGTAGAGCTTGTTGTCGGCGTTCTCGCGGACCGCGCAGGTGTTGAACACGACGACGTCGGCGGCCTCGGGGCGCTCGTCGGCGGCCAGGCTGTGGACGTCGACATAGCCGGCGGTCTCGAGCAGCCCCGCCAGGCGCTCGGAGTCGTGGACATTCATCTGGCACCCGTGGGTGCGCACGTCGTAGGTCTTCTGCGTCGTCATGGCACCGACAAGGGTACGTGGTCGCGGCCCCCGCCCGGCCCACCCGCGACACCGGTGCGCCCCACCGTCCGCGGCCGGGAAAGGCCGCGCGGCAGGACGGCTCGTGTGCGAGGCTGCCGGGCATGCCGCAGGAGCTCGACTCGGCCGGGGCGCTCGCCCGCACCGTCCTCGCGCTGGACCTGCCCGAGGGGCGGGCGCCCGTGGTCGGCGTCTCGGGATTCGGCGGTTCGGGCAAGTCGACCCTGGCGGCGCAGCTGCACGCGCACCTCCCCGGGTCCACTGTCGTGCCCGGCGACGAGTTCCTGCGCAGCCGCCCACCCGTCGGGCGTTCGGAGGACTGGGACTCGGTGGACCGCGACCGGCTCGCCGAGCAGGTCCTCGAGCCGGCGCGCCGGGGCGAGGCTCAGGCCTACCAGGTGTGGGACCACGACACCGGCGCGCCGGGGCCGTGGGTCTCCCTGGCCGGGGCCACGGCCGTCATCGTCGAGGGGCTGGGGCTCTATGTACCCGCGCTGGTCGGGCTGTTCGACCTGCGCGTGTGGGTCGACGTCGACCTGGACACGGCCACGGCCCGGGGCATGTGGCGCGACGAGCATGAGTACGGCAACGCGCAGGCCGACCTGTGGGCCGGCGTCTGGCGGCCGAACGACGCCGACTTCTTCGCGCGGCATCGGCCCGACCGCGCCGCGCACGTGCTCTACGCACCGTCCCCCACGACCGGGCCGGCCTCGCGCGGCATGGTCAGTCGGTGAGGTACTCCTCGGAGTCGGCGATCGCGTCGCGGATCACTGCATAGGACATGCCTGAGGAGTAGCCCTTGCGCGCGAGCATCCCGGCCAGGCGCCGGGTCTGCACCTCGACGCCGAGGCCGTGCATGGTGCGCAGCTTCTTGTCGACGAGCTGGCGGGCGCGGGCCCGCTCGGTCTCCTCGTCGATGTCGTCGAGGGTCTCGGCGGCCAGCTCGGGGTCGATGCCCTTGGTGCGCAGCTCCTGGGCGAGTGCCCGCCGGGCCAGCCCCCGCTCGGCCTGCTTGGAGCGCACGAGCATCTGGGCGTAGGCCGCGTCGTCGACCAGACCGACCTCGGTCATCCGGTCGAGCACGGCCGTCGCGACGTCGTCGGGGCAGTTGCGCTGGCGCAGCTTGTCCTCGAGCTGCTGGCGGCTGCGCGGAGCCATGGCCAGCTGGCGCAGGACGATCTGGCGGGCCACGTCGTAGGGGTCGGCCGCGGCGTCCCGGGCCTGCAGGTCCTGCTCGGGGTCACCGGGGGTGGCCGGGCCTTGACGGGACCGACGGGGACGACCACGGCCGTCGGTCGCCTTACCCGAGACTCGACGGGTGGTCCGGCCCTGGGCTCGCCCGGTGGCCCGGCGGCCCGGACCCTCCGCCGGCTCGGGATCGCGGTCCCCTGCCGGGCCACGGGCCCAGTCCGGACCGGAGGTGCCGAGGCGGGGGTCGGACCAGGCGGGCGCCGGGCCGCCAGAGGCGCCGGACGTGGCCGCCAGGGCAGCCTCGAGGGCTGCCCTGGCGGCGTCGTGCTTGTCCGTGGTCACGTAGTGCCTCAGAAGTCGACCGGGACGTCCTTCTCGGCGGGCTTGTCGACCTGCGGGCCGACGCCGAGCTTCTCCTTGATCTTCTTCTCGAGCTCGTCGGCGAGGTCGGGGTTGTCCTTGAGGAAGTTGCGGGCGTTCTCCTTGCCCTGCCCGAGCTGGTCGCCGTCGTAGGTGTACCAGGCGCCGGCCTTGCGGACGAAGCCGTGCTCGACACCCATGTCGATGAGGCCGCCCTCACGGGAGATGCCCGCGCCGTAGATGATGTCGAACTCAGCCTGCTTGAACGGCGGGGAGACCTTGTTCTTGACGACCTTGACGCGGGTGCGGTTGCCGACCGCGTCGGAGCCGTCCTTGAGCGTCTCGATGCGACGCACGTCGAGGCGGACCGAGGCGTAGAACTTCAGCGCCTTGCCACCGGTGGTGGTCTCCGGCGAGCCGAACATCACGCCGATCTTCTCGCGGAGCTGGTTGATGAAGATCGCCGTGGTGCCGGTGCTGTTGAGCGCACCGGTGATCTTGCGCAGCGCCTGGGACATCAGGCGGGCCTGCAGACCGACGTGGCTGTCACCCATCTCGCCCTCGATCTCGGCGCGGGGCACGAGCGCCGCCACGGAGTCGATGACGATGATGTCGAGCGCGCCCGAGCGGATCAGCATGTCGGCGATCTCGAGGGCCTGCTCACCGGTGTCGGGCTGGCTCACCAGCAGGGCGTCGGTGTCGACGCCGAGCTTCTTGGCGTATTCGGGGTCGAGGGCGTGCTCGGCGTCGATGAACGCTGCGATGCCGCCGCTCTTCTGCGCGCTGGCCACCGCGTGCAGGGCGACCGTCGTCTTGCCGGAGGACTCCGGGCCGTAGATCTCGACGACCCGGCCGCGCGGCAGACCGCCGATGCCGAGGGCGACGTCGAGGGCGATGGACCCCGTGGGGATGACCTCGATGGGCGGGCGGACGTCGTCCCCCAGACGCATGACCGCACCCTTGCCGTGCTGCTTCTCGATCTGCGCCATCACCGCGTCAAGGGACTTGCTGCGGTCGGCTCCAGCTGCTGCCATGTCTCACCTGTAGGTCTCTGCTCGTGGGTCGGTCGTCTACCTTCGACCCGCACCGTGTGTCATCGGTTGTCGGGTCAGACGTTAGGCGTGGGCACCGACAGGCCTCGACGACCCGGCGTGAGCCTGTGGATCGTGGGACCAGCGGGCCACCCCATGTGGACAACTCTACCCGTACAGATGTTCGACCGACAGCATCGGGCGACGCGACACGCCGACGGGCCCGCCCTCCCGCCGCAGCAGGGCCAGGCGGCTGGCTGTCCGGGCCACGTCGGGCGGCTGCCCCTCCCCCGCGAACAGCTCCTCCGGCCCCGGCGCACCGACCAGAACCAGCCGCCGGTCGCGGTCGCACAGCACGTCGACGAGCGAGACGAACCGCTGCCGTGCGGCCTCCGGCGCCTGTCCCAGTGGAGGCACCTTGTGCAGCACCCACGTCGTGAACCGGCCGACCAGCTCGAGGTAGTCCGCGGCCGACAGCAGCCCGCCACACAGCGCGTCGAACCCGAACCAGACGGTGTCCCCGTCCACGCCCAGCGCTGGAACGCTGCGGCTCCGCAGCGGGAGCTGCGCCGCAGTCCCCGCCGGCACCTCCAGACCGTGTGCCGCCAGGTATGCCGCGCCGTCACCGTCCAGCCACGCCCCGGCCGTGAAGCCGCCACCCTGCCCCGGCACCGCCTGCACCAACGTCGGCCGCGCCGTCCGGTGGTCCGTCCCGCCGTCGACCTCGATCACGTGCAGGTGCGCCCGCACCAGCGCGATGACCGGCTCGACCAGGTGGTGGTGCAGCGGGTCCCCGAGCAGCTGCTCCGGCGCGTAGTTGGACGTCGCCAGCAACACCACCCGGCGGCGGACCAGCTCGCGCAGCACCGGGCCGAGGAGCATGGCGTTGCCGACGTCGTGCAGGTGCAGCTCGTCCAGCACCACCACGCGCCCCCCGGCGAGCAGGTCGCCGACCGCGGCGGCCATGCCACCGGGCCGCCCACGGTGCCGGCCAAGGGCGAGGTGCAGCAGGTGGAAGAGCTCGTGCAGGTGCACCCGGAGCACCTGGTCCCGGGGCAGGCCGGCCACGGCAGCATCCACCAGCCAGGTCTTGCCGCGCCCCACGTCGCCCCAGAGGTAGGCCCCAGCCATCTGCGCGGCACGGGGTCGGCCGCCGCCCAGCAGCCTCCCGAGGACCGGCAGCGCCGCCTGCTGCGCGCTGTCGAGCGCGAATCCCCCTGCGGCAGCACACCGCTCGACCGCGGCCACGACCCCCGCCGACGACACCCCCGACCCTCTCCCCACACCGCGAAACTAGCCCGACCCGTCCGGCAGGAGACGTACGACCGGCCGGCCGTGGCAGGTCTCACCAGTCACCGGCCACCCGCCGGGCTCAGGACAGCAGCAGCTTCTCGATCCGCCGGGCGGTGCCGACCAGGCCGAGCAGGCCCATGACCACGAGGTAGCCGACGTGGACGACCAGTCCCGGCCCGACCTCGCCGAGCATGAGCGCCCGTTCCAGCGCGACCCCGTGGTACAGCGGGGTCAGCTGGACCACCCATTGCACCGCCCCCGGGTAGGTCGCCAGCGGGAAGAACGTCGCGGAGAACAGGAACATCGGCTGGATCGCCAGGGTGACGTAGTCGAAGTCGACCCACGAGCGCATGAACGTGGTGGCGAACATGCCCACCGCCGCGAACGCGAACCCGATCAGCGTCGCGGCCGGCACCGCCAGCAGCGCCCACCACGAGTGGACCGTGCCGGCGGCGACCGCGACCGCGAGGAACGCCGCGGCATACAGGGAACCCCGGATCAGCGCCCAGCCGATCTCACCGACGGCGACGTCGCGCGGCCCGAGCGGCGTGGCCAGGACGGAGTCGTAGAGCTTGGCGTACTTGAGCTTGAAGAAGACGTTGAACGTGGAGTCGAAGACCGCGCCGTTCATCGCCGAGCTGGCCAGCAGCGCGGGGGCCACGAAGTGGGCGTAGGGCACGACGGTCCCGCCGTCGGTGGTCACCGTGCGGACCAGCGAGCCCAGGCCGATGCCGAGGGAGAACAGGTAGAACACCGGCTCGGCGAACCCGGTGATGATCGCGATCCAGCCGTGCCGGAAGCTCATGACGTTGCGCTCGACCAGGATCCGCGCCATGCCGGCCCCGGCGGGCACCGGCAGCAGACGCGCCACCCGGGAGGCCGCGGTCGGTCGGGCGAGCGTGCCCTGCGTGGTCATGTGACGAGCCTCCCCCGGAAGGTGCGGCGCGCGACCCACGCGCCCGCCGCGATGAACACCAGCAGGTATGCCGTGTGGCCGAGGACCGCGAGCGCGTCCGGCGACCCGAGCGCCAGAGAGCGGTTGGCCTCAACCCCGTGCCACAGCGGCGTCACCCACGCCACCGGCCGCAGCCACACCGGCAGCTGGCTGACCGGGAAGAACGTGCCGGAGAACAGGAACAGCGGCGTGATGATGAAGCGGAACAGGATGTTGAAGCCGGAGTCGCTCTCCTGCTTGGCGGAGAAGGCGAAGATCGGCACCGCGAACGCCATCCCGGTCAGCAGCGTCACGGGCAGCGCGAGCAGCACCCACCACGAGGCCCACGCCCCGAAGCAGGCGCCGACCGCCATGAAGATCACCGTGGCGCTGGTGACCTGGGCCGCGACGTAGGTGAGGTGGCCCAGCAGCAGGTCGTCGACGCCGATCGGGGTGGCGAGCATCGCGTGGTACTGCATCTGCCAGCGGATCGCGCCGAGCACCTGGTAGGTCGACTCCCCCATGGCCACCCACATCGCCTGCGCGGCGAGGATGCCCGGGACGACGAACTCGAGGTAGGGCACGCCGTCGACGCCGCCGGCCGAGCGGTTGACGAGGCTGCCCAGGCCCAGTCCCATGGACAGGAGGAACAGCAGCGGCGAGAGAAAGCGGCCGAAGATCGAGCCGCGCCAGGTGCGCTTGTAGGCCGTGAGCCAGTAGCCGAACACCGGTCGCCAGCGCTGGGGCCGGGCCGCGGTCGGGGTGAGGACGCTCATCAGTCCACCAGCGTCCGGCCGGTCAGGTGCAGGAAGACGTCCTCGAGCGTGGAGCGGCGCACCAGCGAGGACAGCGGGTGCAGGCCGAGCCGGTGGACCGCCGCGGCCGCCTCGTCGCCGTCGTCGGTGTAGACCAGCAGCCGGTCGGGCAGCACCTCGGTGCGCTCGCCGACGCCGAAGAGCTTGTCGGCATAGGCGCCGTGGTCGTCCTCGGCGAAGCGCAGCTCGAGCACCTCGCGGGTGGAGTACTGCTCGATCAGCGAGCGCGGCGAGCCCTCGGCGACGATCTTGCCGTGGTCCATGACCACGAGGCGGTCGCACAGCTGCTCGGCCTCGTCCATGTAGTGGGTGGTCAGGACCAGGGTCACGCCGGAGCGCTTGAGCCGGAACAGCCGGTCCCACAGCACGTGCCGGGCCTGCGGGTCCAGGCCGGTGGTCGGCTCGTCGAGCAGCAGGATCTCGGGTGAGTTGATCAGCGACCTGGCGATGGTCAGCCGCCGCTTCATGCCACCGGAGAGCGGCTCCACCTTGGAGCCGGAGCGGTCGGAGAGCTGGGCGAACTCGAGCAGCTCGGTGGCCCGCGAGCGGACCTCGCGCCGGGACAGGCCGAAGTAGCGGCCGTAGATCCAGATGTTCTCCTCGACGGTGAGCTCCTCGTCGAGGGTGTCGCGCTGGGGCACCACGCCGAGCCGGGCGCGGATGTCCGGGCCGTGCGTGGCCGGGTCCTGGCCGAACAGGCGCAGCTCGCCCCCGGTGGCCGGCGAGACGCAGCCGACCATGCGCATGGTCGAGGACTTGCCCGCACCGTTGGGGCCCAGGAAGCCGAAGGCCTCCCCCCGACGGACCCCGAAGTCGATCCCGTCGACGGCCGTGAAGTCGCCGAAGGTCTTGGTCAGCCCGCTCGCGCGGATCAGGATGTCGTCGTCGGTCCCCGTCACAGGCGTCAACGCTAGTGCCGGACACCGACAGGGGATCAACCCGTTTTCCGCGGCTTGTGGTCCTTGCCCAGCCGGCGTGACTCCGGGACGTCCATGTCGTCGCACAGGGCGAACCACACCTCACGGGGCCCGATGCCCGCCTCGAGCGCCTGGGCGGCCGTGCGGTTGCCCAGCGCCCCGAGCACGTGGTCACGCGCGAGCGAGCGGGCGTAGCCCGCCCCGAACTCGTCGTCCATCAGCCGCCAGAAGTCGCTCAACCGCACCGCGCGAGTCTTGCACAGCACTGGGACCACCCGGTCCAGCCGCGGGGCCCGGGCCGATTGTCCGCAGAGGCGGGGGCAGGTGCGGACGGTGACCTGTACGGTGCCCCCACGGTTCGTTCGGGGGATGGTGGCCATGCGCTCCACACAACACGTCACGCGGCGCAACCGAGGCCATGCCCGGCCGGCGCTCGCGGGGCTGCTCGCCACGGCCGTGCTGGCCGCCTGCTCCCCCGGCACCCCTGCGCGCCGTCCCGCCGCGCGGGCGAGCGGCGAGTCGTTCGCGCAGCACTGCGCCGACGGCCGACCGTCGATGGTCGACGTGGCTGCGCACCGCAGCGGCCGAACCGTCGTCGTCACCTGGGGGCTTCCGCGCGTCGTGGCCGAGGCACGGACCTACCGCGTGCTGCGTGGCCGACCCGGGTCGCGCTGGGACCGCGTCGGGGAGCTCCGCCTCCCGACCAACGCCGCGCGTCGCTACGTCGACCCCGCCCCACCTCCCGGCTCGCTGCGGTACGCCGTCGTCGAGATCGACGCCTGCGGGGTCGGGCCGATCTGCTCCCCCACCGGCCTCGGTCAGCGCTGCGCCGTCGCGAGCGTGCCGGCACGAGAGGCGGGCTGAGCGTTCCCTGCGACGCCACCCCCGCAGAGCAATGACAAAGAGATCTTTGCAAACATGTCTTTGCAATCTATTCTCGGACCATGGCACGCAGCTTCGAACCCGACCCTGAGCGGGACCTCGTCCTCGACACCTCGGCGATGAAGGCCCTGGCGCACCCCCTGCGGATGCGCCTGCTCAGCCTGCTCCGGGCGCACGGCCCGGCCACCGCCACGCAGCTCGCCGCGCGCGTGGGCGTCAACACCGGCGCCACCAGCTACCACCTGCGCCAGCTCGCGAGCGCCGGCCTGGTCGTGGAGGACGAGGAGCGCGGCAACGCCCGCGACCGGTGGTGGAAGGCGGCCCACCGCCGCACGTACCTGCAGGGCAGCCCCGGTCCGGACAGCGCCGAGCTGGAGGGCGCCTACCTCGACGCGGTCGCGGAGGTCTACTCCTCCAACATGCGCCAGGCCATCGCCGAGCTGCCGACGCTGCCGAAGGCGTGGGACAGCGCCACGACCCTGAGCAACTACGGCCTGCGCCTCACCGCCACGGAGGCCGCATCCCTGCTCGAGGACCTCGAGGCGGTCATCGCCCGCTACCGCCCCGCCGACTCCCCCGACCCGGCCCCCCGCGGCGCACGGCGGGTCACCCTGCAGCTGCAGGAGTTCGTCACCCCCGGCAGCGGGTCATGAGCCGGCCCTCCCGCCGGCCCTCCACCCGGCGGAAGCGCACCGGGGCGTCCCGGCGCAGCCTCTACGGGCTGCTCACCGCCTCGGTCGTCTCCGTCGCCGGCACCCGCGTCTCGGCCATCGCGCTGCCCTGGTTCGTCCTCACGACCACGGGCTCCGCCGGGAAGACCGGACTCGTGGTGCTCTTCGAGCTCACCCCCTACGTCCTGGTCAAGGCCCTGGGCGGCCCGCTCATCGACCGGCGCGGCCCGCGGGTCGTCAGCCTCACCGCCGACGTGGCCAGCGCCGTGGTCGCCGGGTGCATCCCCCTGCTCTACGCGACGGGACAGCTCACCCTGCCGGTGCTGCTCGGCCTCGTCGCCCTCCTCGGCTGCGCCCGCGGCCCCGGCGACGCGGCCAAGTCCGCCCTCGTGCCCGCGGTCGCGGACAGCGCCGGCCTGCCGCTCGAGCGGGTCACCGGGCTGGAGGGCACCGCCAACCGCACCGCCTCGATCGTCGCGCCCGGGCTGGCCGGCGTGCTCATCGCCGCCATCGGCCCGGCGAGCGCAGTGCTCGCCGACGCGCTGAGCTTCGCCGTCGCGGCGGTCCTCATCGGGGTCACCGCACCGCGGCACACCCCGCCGCACGAGGAGGTGAGCGAGGCGGCATACCTGCACCGGTTGCGACAGGGCTGGGACTTCCTGCGCCGCGAGCCCCTCCTGCGGGCCGCCATGGCCATGGTGGCCGTGACGAACTGGCTCGACGCCGCCTACGGCACGGTGCTGCTGCCGGTGTGGGTGCGCGACCACGGCTTCGGCCCGGAGCTGATCGGGCTGCTCGGCTCGACGTTCGGCCTGACCGCCACGCTGGGCAGCCTGCTCGCGACGGCGTGGTCGGCACGGCTCCCGCGCCGGCTGACCTACCTGGTCGGGTTCACCCTCTGCGGGGCGCCGCGGTTCGTGGCGCTGGCGATGGGGGCTCCCGTGGCCGTGCTCGTCGGCGTGGGCGTGGTCGGGGGCTTCGGCGCCGGCTTCATCAACCCGGTGCTCGGCGCGATCATGCTCGAGCGCATCCCCCGCCACCTCGTCGGGCGGGTCGGCTCCCTGTCCGACGCCGTGTGCTGGGTCGGCATCCCGCTCGGCGGGGTCAGCGCCGGTGCCGCGATCGCGCTCGTGGGGCTGGCCCCGGCGCTGGCGGTCGCCGGCGGGCTGTACTTCGTCACCACGCTGCTGCCGGGGCTGCGCCCGGAGTGGCGCGAGATGGACCGGCGCCGGGTCAGCGGGCTCCAGCCCGAGCCGGCGCTGGCTGCAGCGGGTCCAGGCGCTGCCGCAGCAGCTCCTGCCCCGCCGGCGTGAGCCGCAGCCCCCCGCCCCTGGGTGCGCCACACCCAGTCGCGCTCGAGGAAGGTCCGCGCCAGCTCCCCGGCGCCGGTGTCCGTGAGCAGGTATGCCGGGTCCGTCGCCTCCCAGCCCAGCCGGACCAGGCCGTCGTGGACGCGCACGCCGAGCTCGCCGGCGGGGTCGGCCTCGGCGGGAGGGGCCGGCGGGCGTCCGGGCTCAGCGCAGGCCGACGCAGTCGTGGACCCAGAACGGGTCCGGGTAGACCAGGGCGCCCGTCATCCACGGCTCACGGGCCGGCAGCGTGACCACCTGGAAGGCCGGCTCGGGGATGCGCACGCTCGGGCGGGTGAACCCGTGGGCGCTGCCCGGCTCGAAGCCCAGGCGCGAGTAGTAGGCCGGGCTGCCCTCGAGGAACACCGCCGGGCTGCCCGCGTCCCCGGCGGCCGCGACGGCGTGGGCCACGAGCGCCCGGCCGACGCCGCCGCGCTGGTGCTCGGGCAGGACGGACAGCGGGCTCAGGACGAGGACCTCGACGAGGCGCTGCGGGGCGTCCACCCAGCCGCGCGTCAGCATGACGTGCCCGACGACGGCACCGTCCTGCTCGGCCACGAAGGAGAGCCGGTCGGCGAAGGCGTCGGAGGCCTGCAGCGCGTCGACGAGGGCGGCCACCTGCGGCCCCTCCTGCGCGCCGAAGGCGGCCTCGACGACCCGCCGGACCGAGGCCCGCTCGGCCGGGTCGGTGGCGTCCTGCAGGCGGATGGCGGGCGGGGCTGCGGTCATGGCCGTGAGGCTAGGGAAGGCCAGACCGGTGGGTCTACGCGGTTTCCGGCGGCCTGAGCAGGGTCTGTGTCGGCGCCGGGTGGCAGGCTGTCTCCCACGATGAGCTCCGACCTCCTCGACCGGTTCTCCCCCGCCACCCGTGAGTGGTTCCGCGGGTCCTTCGCCGCGCCCACCCCGGCGCAGGCCGGCGCGTGGGACGCGATCAGCTCCGGGCAGCACACCCTGGTGGTGGCGCCGACGGGCTCGGGCAAGACGCTCTCGGCGTTCCTCTGGGCCCTGGACCGACTGGCCTCGACTCCCCCGCCGGCGGAGGCGCTGCGGCGCTGCCGGGTCCTCTACATCTCCCCGATGAAGGCGCTCGCCGTCGACGTCGAGCGCAACCTCCGGTCCCCGCTCGTCGGCATCGGGCACGCGGCCACCCGCCTGGGACTGCCGCAGCCCGAGGTCTCCGTCGCGGTTCGCTCCGGTGACACCACGGCGGCCGAGCGCCGGCTGTTCGCCCGGGCGCCCGCCGACGTGCTCATCACGACGCCGGAGTCACTGTTCCTGCTGCTGACGTCGAAGGCGCGTGAGTCGCTGGCCGGCGTCGAGACGGTGATCATCGACGAGGTCCACGCCGTGGCCGGCACCAAGAGGGGAGCCCACCTGGCGCTCAGCCTGGAGCGGCTCGACGCCCTGCTGGAGCAGCCGGCCCAGCGGGTCGGGCTGTCGGCGACCGTGCGCCCGGTCGAGGAGGTGGCGCGCTACCTCGCCGGGGGCCGTCCGGTGTCGGTCGTCCAGCCGGAGTCCACCAAGCAGTGGGACCTGCAGGTCGTCGTGCCGATCGCCGACATGTCCGCCCTCGGCGAGGTGACCGGTGACCTGTCCGGGCCGGCCGCCGGCGCCGAGCGCCGGGCCTCGATCTGGCCGCACGTCGAAGAACGCATCGTCGACCTCATCGCCGACCACCGCTCGACCCTGGTCTTCGCCAACTCCCGGCGCCTGGCCGAGCGCCTCACCGCCCGGCTCAACGAGATCTGGGAGGAGCGGCTGGAGGCCGCCGCGGGGGGCGTGGCGGAGGGATCCGGCGAGGGCCCCCCGGAGGCGACGGCACGGCATACCCCGGCCCAGCTCATGGCGCAGGCCGGCCAGAGCCACGGCGCCGCACCCGTGCTCGCCCGGGCCCACCACGGCTCGGTGAGCAAGGAGCAGCGGGCGCTGATCGAGGACGACCTCAAGGCCGGCCGGCTCCCCGCCGTGGTCGCCACCAGCTCCCTCGAGCTCGGCATCGACATGGGCGCGGTCGACCTCGTCGTGCAGGTCGAGTCGCCGCCGAGCGTGGCCAGCGGGCTGCAGCGTGTCGGCCGCGCCGGGCACCAGGTGGGCGCGGTCTCGCGCGGCGTCGTGTTCCCGAAGTTCCGCGGCGACCTCGTGCAGACCGCCGTCGTCGTCGACCGCATGCGCGCGGGGGCGATCGAGTCCCTGCGCGTGCCCGCCAACCCCGTCGACGTCCTCGCCCAGCAGGTGGTCGCGATGACCGCCATGGACGAGTGGACCGTCGACGACCTCGAGCAGGTGGTGCGCCGGGCCACGCCGTTCGCGACGCTGCCGCGCTCGATCCTGGAGTCGGTGCTCGACATGCTCTCCGGGCGCTACCCCAGCGACGAGTTCGCCGAGCTGCGCCCGCGCCTGGTGTGGGACCGGGTCACCGGCACCCTGACCGGGCGGCCGGGGGCGCAGCGGCTGGCGGTCACCTCCGGGGGCACCATTCCCGACCGCGGCCTGTATGCCGTGTTCCTCGCCACCGGCGAGGGCACCGGCCGGCGCGTGGGCGAGCTCGACGAGGAGATGGTCTACGAGTCCCGTGTCGGCGACGTGTTCACCCTCGGGTCCTCCTCGTGGCGGATCGAGGACATCACCCATGACCGGGTGCTGGTCACGCCGGCGCCGGGACAGCCGGGCAAGCTGCCGTTCTGGCACGGCGACTCCCTGGGCCGGCCGGCCGAGCTCGGGCGCGCCGTGGGGCAGTTCGTGCGCGAGATCGTGGCGGCCACGCCCGACGACGCCCGCGAGCGGGTGCGCTCGACCGGGCTCGACGAGTGGGCCGCCGACAACCTGCTGACCTACCTGGCCGAGCAGCGCGAGGCCACCCGGCACGTGCCCGACGACCGCACCATCGTGGTCGAGCGGTTCCGCGACGAGCTCGGCGACTGGCGGGTGGCCGTGCACTCCCCCTTCGGGGCGCAGGTGCACGCGCCGTGGGCGCTGTGCGTCTCGGCGCGGATGCGGGAGCGGTTCGGCGTCGACGTGCAGGCGATGCACGGCGACGACGGCATCGTCTTCCGGCTGCCCGACATCGAGCTCGAGGGCGAGCACGGCGGGGCGGTGGGCGCCGAGCTGCTGACCCTGGTCGCCCTCGAGCCCGACGAGGTGCACGACCTCGTGACCACCGAGATCGGCGGCTCGGCGCTGTTCGCGTCCCGGTTCCGGGAGTGCGCGGCGAGGGCGCTCCTGCTCCCCCGCCGCCGGCCGGACCGGCGCCAGGCGCTGTGGCAGCAGCGCCAGCGCGCGGCCCAGCTGCTGGAGGTGGCCAGCAAGTACGCCTCGTTCCCGATCATCCTGGAGACCGTGCGCGAGTGCGTCCAGGACGTGTTCGACGTGCCGGGCCTGGTCGCGCTCATGGGTGACCTGCGCTCGCGGTCGGTGCGGATGGTCGAGGTGGAGACGCCCACCCCCTCGCCGTTCGCCCGGTCCCTGCTGTTCGGCTACGTCGCCCAGTTCCTCTACGAGGGCGACTCGCCGCTCGCCGAGCGCCGGGCCGCCGCCCTGGCCCTTGACCCGACCCTGCTGGCCGAGCTGCTCGGCCGGGGCGAGGGCGCGGCACTGCGCGACCTGCTCGACCCGGCGGAGCTGGCCCGCACCGAGGCCGAGCTGCAGCGCCTGGCCGAGGGGCGCCGGGCGCGCGACGCCGAGGACGTCGCCGACCTCGTCCGGGTGCTCGGGGCGCTGCCGCTGACCGCGATCCACGAGCGCTGCGTGGACGGCACGACCGCCAAGGAGCTCTCCGGCTGGCTGGTCGACCTCGAGAGCGACCGGCGGCTGATCCGGGTCCGCATCGCCGGCGAGGAGCGCTGGGCGGCGATCGAGGACGCCGGGCGCCTGCGCGACGCCCTGGGGGCGGCGGTGCCGGTCGGCGTGCCCGAGGTGTTCCTGGAGCCGGTGCCCGACCCGCTGGGCGACCTCGTGGCGCGCTACGCCCGCACGCACGGGCCGTTCACGCTGCACGATGTGGCCACCTGGTTCGGGCTGGGCACCGCCGTGGTCGGCACCGCGGTGCAGCGCCTCGTCGGCGCCGGCCGGATGGTCGAGGGCGAGCTGCGGCCGGTGGAGTCCGGCGGCGGGCAGCACGGCACCGACTACTGCGACGCCGAGGTGCTGCGGACCCTGCGCCGCCGGTCCCTGGCGGCCCTTCGCGCCGAGGTCGAGCCGGTGCCCCCGGTCGACCTGGCCCGCTTCCTGCCCGCGTGGCAGGGCGTCGGTGCCGGGCTGCGGGGCACCGAGGGGGTGCTGCGGGCCGTCGAGCAGCTCGCCGGGGCCGTCCTGCCGGCCAGCGCCGTCGAGACGCTGGTGCTGCCCGCGCGGGTCGCCGCCTACACCCCCGCGCTGCTCGACGAGCTGACCGCCTCGGGCGAGGTCCTCTGGCGGGGGCACGCGGCCCTGCCCGGCGACGACGGCTGGGTGTCGCTGCACCTGGCCGAGACCGCCCACCTGACGCTGGCCCCCGCCGGCGAGGAGCTCGAGCTGACCGCCGGGCACCAGGCCGTGCTCGACGCGCTGGCGGGCGGCGGCGCCTTCTTCTTCCGCACCCTCGCCGACGCCGTGGGCAGCACCGACGACGCGGCCCTGACCCAGCTCCTGTGGGACCTGGTGTGGGCGGGGCACGTCACCAACGACACGCTCACCCCGCTGCGGGCGCTGCTCTCCGGCGGGCGCACGGCCCACAAGCCGCGCCGCACGGCACCCCGCTCGACCCGCTACTCCGGCCGGGCCGGCTCGCTCGGCGCGCTGTCGGGACGCCGGCCGACGGTGGGCCGGCCGGCGCTGCCCGCCCGATCGGGTCCCCCGACCGCGGCCGGACGCTGGTCGCTGCTGCCGCCGGTGGAGCCCGATGCCACGGTGCGGTCCTACGCCACCGCCGAGGTGCTGCTCGACCGCTACGGCGTCGTCACCCGCGGGTCGGTGGTGGCCGAGGGCGTGAGCGGTGGTTTCGCCGGGGTCTACCGCGTGCTCGCCGCCGCCGAGGAGTCCGGCCGCGTGCGCCGGGGCTACTTCGTCGAGGGCCTGGGCGCGGCGCAGTTCGCCACCACCGGTGCGGTGGACCGGCTCCGCGCCTTCAGCCGGCCCCTGCCCGAGGCGCCGGCCCCGGCCATGCCCGAGTGGGAGACGCCGCTGACCGGTGGCTCCGACTGGGCCGGTCCGGGCTCCGGGTTGCGCCCCGGCGCCGCCCGGCCGGGGTTCGGCGACCCCGGGGCGCGCCGAGGTCCGGGAGCGCGCGGGCCGGGCACCCGCAGGCCGGCCGGGCCGTCCGCCGTGGTCCTCGCCGCGTCCGACCCGGCCAACCCCTACGGCGCGGCGCTGTCCTGGCCGGAGCGCGCCGGTGACGCGGGCGGCCACAAGCCCGGGCGCAAGGCGGGGGCACTCGTGGTCCTGGTCGACGGCCTCCTGGCCATCTACGTCGAGCGCGGGGGCAAGACGCTGCTGTCCTGGACCGAGGAGCTGCCGGTGCTGCAGGCGGCCGCCGACGCGCTGGCCCTGGCCGTGCGCGAGGGGGCGCTCGGGCGGCTCACCGTCGAGAAGGCCGACGGGGGGGCGGTCCTCGGCTCCGACCACCCGCTGGCCGCTGCGCTGGCCGAGGCCGGCTTCCACGCCACCCCCCGCGGCCTGCGCCTGCGGCGGTGAGGGCCCACCATGCCTGAGGGCGACACCGTCTGGCGCACGGCCCACCGCCTCGACCAGGCGCTGGCGGGGTCACCTCTGCTGGTGGCCGACCTGCGCTGGCCCTCGCTGGCGACGACGGACCTGCGCGGTGCGACCACGCTGGAGGTGGTCAGCCGCGGCAAGCACATCCTGCAGCGGCTGGACACCGGCCGGACGCTGCACAGCCACCTGCGGATGGAGGGCCAGTGGCGCATCGAGGCGACGCCTCAGGTCACCCCGCGTCAGCTCGCCGGCGACCGCGTGCGGGCCGTCCTCGGCACCGCCGACTGGACAGCGCTGGGACTGCGCCTGGGCATGCTCGACCTGGTGCCGACCGCGGACGAGCACACGCTGGTGGGCCACCTCGGTCCCGACCTGCTGGGGGCGGACTGGGACCCCTCCCGGGCCCTGGCCAACCTTCGCCGCGAGCCGGGCCGGGCGCTGGGTGCGGCGTTGCTGGACCAGCGCAACCTGGCCGGCATCGGCACCCTGTGGGCGGCCGAGTCACTGTTCCTGGAGGGCCTGCACCCGTGGACGCCGGTCGGCGAGGTCGCCGATGACGCGCTCGCCGGCGTGGTCGAGCGCGCCCACCGGCTGCTCGGCGCCAGCCGGCACCAGGCGGTGCAGACCAGCACCGGCAGCACCCGACGGGGCGAGACGAGCTACGCCCACGCCCGCTCGGGTCGGCCGTGCCGGCGCTGCGGTGGCAGCATCCGGGTGGCGATGATCGGGGACCCGCCGCAGGAGCGGACGATGTTCTACTGCCCGGGGTGCCAGGGAGGGCTGGGACCGACCGACGACGGCCGGGCCCAGCGCCCGATGGGGTCGGGGCCGCGGCAGTCCCGTGCGGGCTACCGTCCCCGCTAGGCCACCACCCGCAGGAGCCGCGGGGTGAGTCAGGCGGCGGAGGCGGAGACCAGCCGGCCGGAGATCGGGGTGAGCGGCAGCGCGACCGGGGCGCTGACCGCCTCGGACTCGGCGACACGGTCGGAGACGTGGCTGAGCACCTGCGACAGCGGGAGGTTCAGCGCCCCGCAGATCGAGGCCAGCAGCTCGGAGGACGCCTCCTTCTCGCCGCGCTCGACCTCGCTGAGGTAGCCGAGGGAGACCGAAGCCGACGCGGAGACCTCGCGCAGGGTGCGCCCCTGGGCCTGACGCTGCTCGCGGAGCACGTCACCGAGTTCACGACGAAGCAAGATCATGACGCCTCCTCCACTTGGCTCGGACTTGCGATGTTGCCCCACGGTACCGCGAGGGGTCGGTCCCGCGCCTGCGGGATGGTGGCTTTGCCGCACGTCAGGCTCAACCCGCCGGCGGGGGTGCATCTTCCCCGGCCCGCCCGCCGCCGGCCCCGGGACGGGCGGACAGCTCGTCCTCGTCCAGCAGCTCCTGGGCCAGCAGGTCCAGCACGGCCGCCACCGACTGACGCCGGACGTCGCCGCGCGAGCCCGTCAGCGACAGCGCCTGCACCCGGGTCGTGCGCGGGCCGGCGACGGCGACGAACACCGTGCCCACCGCCTTGCCCTCGGAGGGGTCGGGACCGGCCACCCCGGTGGTCGCCAGGCCGTAGGTCGCGCCCAGCCGCTCGCGCGCCCCGCACGCCATCTGCTCGGCCACCCCGGCATCCACCGCCCCGCGCGAGGCCAGCAGCCCGGCGTCGACGCCGAGGACCGAGGCCTTGACCTCCACGCTGTAGGCCACCACCCCGCCGCGCAGGACCAGCGACGACCCCGGCACGTCGGTCAGGGCGCCGGCGACCAGGCCCCCGGTCAGCGACTCGGCCGTGGCCACCGTCAGCCCCCGGTCGGTGAGCCGGCCCACCAGGTCGGCGCACACGGCATACACGCCCGGGCCGGCCACGCCGTCCGCGCTCACGGCGACTCGTGACCGCTCGCGGCGGGGCGCTCGGCGGCCTCCGACGCCTGGGCGGCCTCGCGCTCGGCGCGCCGGGCCCGCTTGGCGGCCGCGCGCGGGCTGGTCTGGCGCAGGGTGAGCGCCCGTGCGACGTAGTCGACGCCGGTCACGACCGTGACGATGACGGCCAGGGCCATGGCGACCACGGCCACGTCGTGCCAGGCACCGGACAACGGCAGCACGTAGAGGGCGATGGCGACCGCCTGGACGCCGGTCTTGAGCTTGCCGCCGCGGCTGGCCGGGATCACGCCGTGCCGGATGACGAAGAACCGCAGGACCGTGATGCCGAGCTCCCGGGCGAGGATGACGACGGTCACCCACCACGGCAGCTCGTCGAGCAGCGAGAGCCCGACCAGGGCCATGCCGACCAGCGCCTTGTCGGCGATCGGGTCGCTGACCTTGCCGAAGTCCGTGACCAGGCCGCGGCGGCGGGCGATGTCGCCGTCGATGCGGTCGGTCAGCAGGGCCACCCCGAAGACCAGGGCCGCGGCGATGCGCCACTTGGCCTGCGTGCCGTGGTCCAGAAGCAGGAGCCAGCCGAACAGCGGGACCAGCAGGATGCGCAGGACCGTCAGCGCGTTGGCGATGTTCCAGGCACTGGGCTGCTGCGCCGGCTCTCCGAGCACGACGGGCTCGTCCGGGTCGGGCGCCGGGCCGTCGGGGGTGGGCAGCGCGGCGTTCACACCAGCTCCGCGACCAGGTCGATGCCCTCGGTCGCGACGACCCGGGCAGTGACCAGGTCACCGACCGCGGGGGCGGGCGCGCCGTCCTCGAGCGCGAGCAGGGTGACGCCGTCGACGTCGGGGCCCTGGTGGGCCGCCCGGCCGGAGACCTCCTCATCGTCGACCTCCTCCACGAGGACCTCGACCACCTCGCCGAGCCGCTCCTCGGCGCGCTGCATGTTCAGCTCCTCGACCAGCGAGGTGAAGTGGGCCAGGCGCTCGGCCACGACGTCCTCGGGCAGCTTGCCGTCATAGGTCTCGGCCTCGGTCCCGTCCTCGTCGGAGTAGCCGAACACCCCGGTGACGTCGAGCCGCGCCGCCGTCAGGAACGCCTCGAGCTCGGCGACATCCTGTTCGGTCTCGCCGGGGAAGCCGACGATGACGTTCGAGCGGATGCCGGCCTGCGGCGCCCGCGCACGCACCTGGTCGATGAGGTCGAGGAAGGCCTGCCGCGAGCCGAACCGGCGCATCCGGCGCAGCAGCGGCTCGCTGGCGTGCTGGAAGGAGATGTCGAAGTAGGGCACGACGCCGGGCGTGGAGGCCATGACGTCCAGCAGGTCCATGCGGATCTCGGCTGGCTGCAGGTAGGACACCCGCACCCGCTCGATCCCGTCGACGGCCACCAGCTCGGGCAGCATCGTCTCCAGCAGCCGCAGGTCGCCGAGGTCCTTGCCGTACGACGTGGAGTTCTCGCTGACGAGGAAGATCTCCTTGACCCCGTGCTCGCCCAGCCACCGGGCCTCGGCCAGCACGTCGGAGGGCCGGCGCGAGACGAACGCCCCGCGGAACATCGGGATCGCGCAGAACGCGCAGCGCCGGTCGCAGCCGGAGGCGATCTTCAGCGGCGCCCAGGGCCGGCCGTCGAGCCGGGCGCGGATGACCCGCGGTCCGCTGGCAGGCACCGGTCCCTCGATCGTCACGGTCTCGGGGACGCGCACCTCGGGGGCGGAGCCGTGGCCGGGCAGGGCCACCGAGCCCGCGCCCTCCTGGCGGCTGGCCGGGGACAGCGGCAGCAGCCGGCGGCGGTCCGAGGGGGTGTGCGAGGCGGGCTTGTGGCCGTCCAGGATGGCCGAGAGGTGGCCGGACATGTCGGCGTAGGAGTCGAAACCGAGCACGGCGTCGGCCTCGGGCAGCTGGGAGGCGAGCTGCTCGCCATACCGCTCGGCCAGGCACCCCACGGCGACCACCGCCTGCGTGCGGCCCTCCCCCTTGAGGTCGGAGGCTTCGAGCAGGGCGTCGATCGAGTCCTTCTTGGCCTGCTCGACGAACCCACACGTGTTCACCACGGCGACGTCGGCCTCGGCGGCGTCGTCCACCAGAGTCCAGCCTTCGGAGGCCAGCCGGCCGGCCAGCTCCTCGGAGTCGACCTCGTTGCGGGCGCACCCGAGCGTCACCAGGGCAACGCTGCGCGCAGGGGAAGGGGCAAGGGAGGTCATGCCCTCACCATAGTTGGGCTGCGGTTGAATGACCGCATGCCGGACTCCACCGCGACCCTTGCCCGCGTGACCGAGCTGCTGCGCCGCCACCCCCTCGTGGACGGGCACAACGACCTGCCGTGGGAGGCCCGCGAGCAGAGCGGCTACGACTTCGACCGGCTCGACCTCGGCGGGGACGTCGCCACGACCTGCACCGACGTGCCCCGGCTGCGCGCCGGCGGCGTCGGCGCCCAGTTCTGGTCGGTCTTCGTGCCGAGCAGCCTGCAGGGCGACGCGGCGGTGGTCGCCACCCTCGAGCAGGTCGACGCGGTGCACCAGATGGTCGGCCGGTATGCCGGTGAGCTGGGTTT